>CAZJIH010000054.1:0-14207 GCA_964545935.1 uncultured Akkermansia sp.
AGAGCTCACCCACTTGGGCAGAAGGCAACGCGACCACGTGGGAAACGAGCGAGACGGACATGCACTTTGCATCCGGCGATAATGTGTTTTTTGCGAAATTGGACGGGGAAGAGAGAACCACGGTAACCGTCAGCGGCACGGTGCACCCGGGGAATATAACGGTGGGCGCGGACGGCACGGCGGCAAACTACACCTTCAATGCCGCTGCGGGTAACGCCTCAAGCGTGGACATCGCGGGGACTGTGACACTCTGGAGTGGCAGTGAAGCTACCTTCAACGTGCCGGTGACCTTCAGCGGCACCGGTACCATCACCGGGTCGGGAACGCTTGCATTCGGCGGCACAGGTACGGTCACTGCCTCCGGCTTGGTAGTAGGCAACGGAGTGACGGTGGAAGTAAGTACGAGCGGGACAAAGAACTTCGGTGGCATCGAGGTGCAGGAAGGGGGAAGGTTTGTGGTGCAGGCTGCTAATGGTTGGGACAAGAATGGGAACAAGGTGCACGGAGACGGGACTTTGGTGCTGGATACCCACAGTGGGTGGGATGCTGGCTTTTTCGACTACTTTGTCAGCAATGCCACAGAGGGAGATACACGCACCTTGCATACATTGGAGTTGGCAGAAGGCACCGGCATGGCAATAGGTACAGACGGGAAAAATAAAAGCATAGCCAACATTCAAGAAATTCGGGTGAAAAATGGTGCCGGTTTGTCGGTGGATGCCCTAGCCATGGGGTCGCCATCTCTCACGCTGTATTTGTCGGGAGACGGAGCCACCTCGCTTGCCGGGGAGGGGACAGCCGGTACGGATAACGGAAAATTGGCTTCGGAGGCTGCTTTTTCGATATGGAACTACGGATGGACTACAAACCCTAAATACAGAGACGCAACCTGTGCGTGGAGCATCAAACTCGAGGATGAAGCTGCGATTGCTGCGGGAGGAGTTTCAAACTCGGACAACCACACTTCGGACCACATTATCACTGTAGATGGAAACTTTGATGCGCATGGAAATAAACTTACCAAACTCGGTGTCGCCACGCTGAAGCTTGCCCACATGCAAGCCGGAGCCGACCACGCCGGATCCATCACTGTTAATGGTGGGACGCTGGAGATATCTGGGTTGGCGGAGGGGGCGGGGCAGGAGACGAAGGTTGCCACAACCGTGGACTTGCAGGAAAGCGACGGCACGGGCACATTCAAGGTGAGTGGGGGCGGAAATTACGGCGTGGACAAGGTGGTCTTCGGGCAGGGGACGGAAGCGGCAAACACGGCATCGCTGGAGAGCACGGCGGTGCTGGAAACGGCGGAGGGTACCAAGCTGACGGTGGCTGGAAACAATAACGTCTCGCTGGACTTCACGAACGGCGCGGGCATAATCAAGGGACCGGGTACAGTGGCACTGACGGGTACAGTCACGGGCACCGGCGCGATGGGCATTGACAGTGCGACGGTGGAAGCTAACGCGGCATGGAGCGGCTATACGGGCGGGCTCTACTTGAGCAATAGCGGCACGTTGCAGCTGGGTGCGGACATCGAGGTCGGTTACCTCGGTGGCACGAGTGATGGTTACGGCGGCTCGATTACTGCGAGTGATGCAACAGGTCGTACCATTACGGTAACCGTTGGTAACGGTGAGGCGAAGGGAGTCAATGTGGGCGAGCATGTCACCTTGAAAATCGGTGATGGCAAAACGCAGAACCTGATTAATTTAGCCGGGGGAGGCACGCTGGAGTTGGGGGCGGGAGCCACGAGCACGGTTTCCGGCACGAGTTCCATTGGGAGCATCACCAATGCGGGTACGCTCAATCTGTACAAGGACACGGAGCAGGTGACACTGACGGTGAATGGGAATGTAACGACGAAGGGTGCAGGAATTATTGTGCTGGGTACTGGGGGCACAACGAGCAACGATGCGTCTACCTTTACGGTCAACGGTAATTTGGAGCTCAACGGAAAGAGTGCCGTGCTCGGTAGTGGGCAGAGTGATTCGCTTTACATCCAGAGAGGCACTGTTACAGTGACCGGACAAATCAGCGGTACGACCAAAGGGGAAGACGGCACCCTCGGGCGCATACGCATGGGGGGCGGTACTTTGGTGGTAGAAGGTAGCGGGGACGCGGCATGGGATGGCTACTTGATGCTCTGCAACACGAGCACCGTAAGACTCGGTACGGATGCGGCAGCCGGTAAACTCACGGTCGGGGGCATTGACGGGAGCTGGAACGGGAAGACTGCCACCGCCCAAGCTCAAGTGCAAGGGAACGGAGAGCTTGTACTGAATGTAGCAGAGAACACGACGGCGAACGGCAACGTCGGTTCCGGGCTCTATGGTTTGCTGCTTGTCGTCAGTGAAAAGGCACATCTTACCAAAGCAGGGAAAGGAACCCAAGTCCTCAGCGCACTAAAGACTGAAGGGAATGATGCCTATGTGGAGGTGACGGATGGGATTTTGCAATTTAAGACCGATAATGCCATTCCGGAACGCACCGTCTTTGATGTGAGAGACCTACGTGTGACGGGACCCGGGGTGCTCGACTTTGTGCGGCAGAATTTTACAAAGGTGGATGGCAGCAACAACATCACGTTGAGCAACGGCGGCACGCTGAGGAGCAGTTATAGCGGGACGGCGAATGCGGAATACAACTTTGGGAGTCTGACTCTTGGAGCAAATGGGGGAAAGATTAAGAGCTCCGGTGGTGCCACCGGGATGCAGAGTTTCAGCTTTGATAGCCTTCAGGGGGAGGGAAACCTCGACCTATCGGCAGCTTTCGGCGGCACGAGTGATGCCACGAAGCACAGTCTGAATTTGGGGCACATCAAGGGGTACACCGGTACCGTCAGTGCGAATAGCTTGGATGATTACAACGTCCTGAGCATCGACGGCGGGATCGAGGCGGGAGCGGCAGGGACGACGGGGAGTATAACCGTGACCCATGGTGCGGTGACGCTGAATGGGGATGACGCGGTTTTGAAGAAGAGTGGGGAAGGTGCCTTCAGCATCAGCGGCTTGAAAGTGAGCAGTGGGCAGGGTTTGCAGATGGACTACACGGGTGGAGCGTTGAGCATCACCCATCTCACCTTAGAGGGTGGGGCTCGTCTGAATTACTCGGCGGCAGCGGCGGAAGCAGGTGCGCAGCTCGTAGAGCTGGCATTCAGCGACTTTGTAGCACTATTCGGCAGTGCTGACTGGTCGGGTACCATCGACTTGGTGACAGAAGACATCGACCGAGGCGGGGATTTCGAGGAACTTTACTTGGGCATCACGGCAGAAAGTGGGGAGATAGCTAATTGGGGTGAAGAGACATTAAAAAACTACTTTACCGATGATTATACCGGGAAGGGAGCTGAGCTGCTGTGGAAGGAAGAAGGCGGGAAGCAGAAACTCTATCTTTCTTTGCTGAACACGGAAGAATCGGTACGCTACTGGGACGGGGCATGGGATGATGGATCCGGTCCGAAAGATGGCACGCGCGGGAATGGCCCGAACAACAAACTCATGGAAGCTCACGCCGCCTTGTGGTACAGCACCGATGAGAGTGGAAACGCTACGTCCGACTGCGCGTGGTCGCAGATGGGTCATAGGGACGACAGCACGGACTTCACGGAGAGCACCCTGCAACTGGGTGGGGATGAAGGCAAGTGGAGCCACAATGGGATGAACTACGTGAGGTTGGGCAAGGGCAGCAGCAGTGATACCTCGCGGCTCACCGTGCTGGGCGGGAAATTGTACGCTGATGGGGCAACGGGAGACAAGCTGAGTTCTCGCGTGTACATTTCGCTTTGGGCACCGGAGGCGGAGCATTTCCACTTGCTGGTAGGCGGCAGCTCTTTTGTGGGGAGCGACGTGACGACGAGTGGTGGGCTCGGATTCAGCGGTAACACACACATTCAGGTGCAGGGCGGCACAGTAGACCACATCGTGGGTGGCAACCACGTGACCAACAGCGCGGCAACCTTCACGGGCAACACCTACATCTCCGTCTACGAGGGCGGTTCGGCGCACAACGAGGAGGGGGTGCCGGACATGGAGAACCTCAATGCCGACTACGGCACAAATGTGCGTGGAGGGATCGTGGGCGGCAGCACGGTTACGGCGACGAGTGGCAACCTGAGTGGGGAGACAAAGACCTACGACTTCCTCGGGCACTCGCACATCTTTATTTACACCGTGCTCAAGAGCGCGGATGCGCTCCCCATCTCGGACGGGGACAACGATCCGGACAACGATGTTCTGCTTTACAACGTGGTAGGGGGCAATGCGTGGATAGGGCTCATGCCGACGGCAACACAGAGTATGGTGTTCTCCGGCAGCAGCAACATCGCGATAGACCTGACGCACTACCAAAACTTTTACCACGAGAACGCGGCACGCGGAGGCTTAACCTTTGAGAAAGCGATCGTGGGAGGCAACTACAGCAGCACGGGGGCTTCCTCGGAGTCGGGTGGCACGCAGACACGCGGTACCGTGTTTGAGTACAACAGTCAAGGGGAAGCAGCGGACCATCCCTACGCATCCCAAATTGAGATTACGGGCACCACGAACAGGGGAGAGAGCATCACCTTCTTGGGAGGAATCAACGGAGCGAGTCGGCGCGATAGCACGGGAGACGGCACCACTACCTTCACGGCGACCGGGAGCAAAGGGATACTGCTCGACCTGACCGGTGGGGTGTACCGCAACTACGTGGCGGGAGGGTTCTGGTTCGGTGGGAGTCGTTACGGTGAGGGTTCGGGCAAAGGATCATCCTACACCGGCACGTTGACCTCCGACATCACCGTCAACCTGAACGGCGGCGAATACTGGCGCGTGATAGGCGGGAGCGTGAACTTTGATGCGAGTGATCAGTCGTCATGTACGACGACCGGAAACACCGTTGTGACAGTGGAGGGAGCGGTGGAGTTCGGCATGGCGGTGCAGGGGCAGAGCGACACGCAGGGCACGCAGCCGACTCAAGAAAATCTGGGATTGTTGCTGGGTGGCAGTTTGTACAGTGACACGCGCGGCACCTTCGTGCAGGAGGGGAGTACCACACTTAATGTCCTACAGGGTACCTTCGATAACACGCACATTGTGGCGGGGGACTACATGGTCTATACCGACTCCGATGAGAAGACGAACAGCGCAAGCATCACCGGCGGTACCAACCTGACGCTGGGCGGAGGCGGGGTGGTTACCGTGGCGTCGGGGATTGTGGTAGCGGGCAGCTACCTATCGGATGCCGGCAAAGGTGGGAGCATCAGCGTGGGAAGGGATACGGAGACGCAAGCCGCAGAGGACGTGAGCGAGGGGAGCGAGAGCGTACTAGCGACGCAGGTGACAGTGGAAGAGGGGGTGGAGCTTAACCCCATGGCAAATCACAAGGTGGTGTTGGTCGGAGGCAACTTGCTTCTCGATGGTGGGGTAGCCGGAAGTCAGGGTGAACACATGGTAAGTGTGAAGGGAGACACGCAGATTACCGTCAACGGAGGCACCATCAATGGTTTCATTGTGGGCGGTAGTTACACGGATAATTCAACCACCGGACAAAATACCCTAGAAACTACCGGTACGATTCACATTGATATCAAGGGTGGTACAGTCAATGGTAATATAATCGGAGGGCACTTCTCGGAAAATACGGGCAATCCGGATAAATTAATCCTGCATGATGTAAACATCACGATGAGTGGAGGGACGGTAACCGGGTACATTTTCGGCGGGAGCTTTCGCAAGGCAACGAGTTCGCTTGGTGAGGGAGCGCACCCGACGCAGGGAGATATCCTCATACAGCTTACCGGCGGTACCATCGAAGGAGGAGTGTATGCCGCCGGTAACCACTATAACACCGCCGGAGGTGCTGACCTGCATGTGCGCACAAACAGCACCCGAGTAGAAATTGGCAGCGGGGTAAAATTGGGACTCGGTTCACACTCTGGGGACGCGAATCAGTACATCGTGATATCGGGTGGTTACTTACGCAGCAGTGATGCCGCGACGCGGGCAAATGACTACTCCACGGTAGGGTATGATGAAAATGCGAAAACTTGGGCAGATGAATGCGCTGTGCTGAGTTTTACCGACGCTCCTTCGGCATATACTCACCTGACGGATACGGAGCTACGCTTCCAAGATTTCGATGCGGTGGAAGTGCAGAGCGGGAAATTGGAACTTAATGCGAGCCAATTGCTGGTGCTGCACAAAGCAGCGGCAAAGGGAGAATTCGGCAACGACAGCTTCGCAAAAATGGGCGCGGGTAGTCTCGTGCTGGGTAAAGGATTAGGCAGTTTCCTCGGACAGGATGTCGGTGATGTTACCGACTTTACGGGGAAGATTATCTTGGAGGGAGGCACGCTCACTTTAGGCGGAGGGAAAGCGCAGAGTTTAGCCGGTGGTTTGCAGGTGGATATGTTCAACCGTACATCCGGTAACAAGAATGATGCCTACTTGCAAGCTTTCGATGAATCCACTTCGTTCAACGGACTCACCACAACTCAAAAAACAACGATTGAGCTCGTGTACAAAGACCCATCCGGACAGCAAACTGAGCTCCCGCAGCTGCAAGTCGGGGTGTACTACATCGTGGATGGACTGGATGCGACGGGGGTGGACGCAAAGAATCTCAATTCGTACATCGACCTGCAACTCTGGGAGGGAGCAAAAAAGGAGAGCTACCAATATGACCTTGAGCTACGCGGCGACAACAATGAAAAACTTGTGCTGCGCGTGCACAAAGACGATCCCGACGAATGGAGATGGGAAGGCGGGGAAGAGGGTAATGTTTGGAAACCGGTCGGGGATACGACAAACTGGACTCATGACAAGTTAGAAGCAGGCGATGAAAGTTACAGGAATGACACGTACTACTTTGATGCCGGAGCTGCCGAGAGCGGTGATGTCTTTGTTGCTTCAGGCATTGAAGCAGGTGCAATTCATGTGGAAAGCGGACAATACCGTTTCATGCAGCAGGAGGGTGCAGGTGCTGACTACACAGGACTTAGTGTAACTATTTTGGAAGTCGGTTCGCAGGATGGAGGAGGGGAACTCGCCGATGTCGAATTGGCACTTCCGACGAGCAGGTTGGATACCGTTGTATTGTACGATAACTCGCGTTTTGCGATCGGGCATAAAGATGCCATTCAAGGAAACACAAAGCTGGAGTTCAAAGGCGAGGGTATCCTCAAGTACGCCGAAGCATCGGACGGTAAACTCGCGTTCACGGGCGATTTATCCGATCGGGTGTCTGGGGATAGCATAGGTACAGTCGTGCTGCACATCCAAGTGGGCAATGGTGCATTGGATAGCAACGATGTGGTGCGGGATGACTCGGAGCAAGTTGTGTGGAGCGGTGGTACATCGGCGAAAGGAATTGAGATGGTGGTAAAGAACGGGCTTGTCAAGACGGGGCGCAAGGCATTCCGACTCAGCTGGACTCCGGACAGTGCTAAGGATTTTGCCGGTACACTGGAAGCGCAGGAGGGCGAATTCATCCTCGAAGCGGGAGGTGATGCAACCATTGCCGGCGGAACGGACGCCAAACTTCTGGCTAAAGCCGGGGCTACGCTGAAGTTACAGGTAAAAGACGGGAGCACCCTGACTGTTTCCCGCGCAGCGAGAGGTGATGGTGAAATCCGCATAGGTTCTGCCGATGAAGGCGCGAATGCAACTATCCGTGCGGATGCGGCGAGCTCTCAGGGGTACATTTTGGACACAGCGGTTGCCGACGACTTCACCGGTACAATAGCTCTGGAGGGTAACAGTACGAGCAGCACGGTGTTGGTGAAGGATATTGCTGCTCTGGGTAATAAGCAGTCCACGCTTGCACTGGAAGGTCGGGCGATTATGCTGGACGGTGCTGCCGGTTCCGGAACTCCGGCAACCATTTCGGTGAAGGCGATTACGGTGGAGGGTATCAACTATGTCGGTGGGTACGGTGCGGTTTCGGGAAATGCCAACAAAGCGATTACGCTCGCGGCAACGGAAGGCATCACCGGCGACGTGAATGCCGTGCTTGCCAACGCGGACGGCTACACGCATGTCTTGGAAGGTGATTTAAGTGGATTCATCGGCACGGTGTCGGCGGGAGCAAACAGCACGTGGACTCTGACCGGCGAGGTGACACCGACCGAAGACGGAACCCCTTATACGGTAGCGGCAGCTCTGGCGGGTACCGGGAAAGTTATCGTGAACAACACCACACCGAAAAAGGTACGCCTCGCGGGTGATATCCGTGACAGTGTCTCCATCGAAAATCAGATGACGGACACATCCGTGGTTCTTGTCGGGCAGAATAATTCTTCCGATGGAGAACTCATCTTCAACGGCAACGAAATTTGGCTGGGCGACGAAGACGGAACAGCGAGTAGTTGGGCAGGTACAAGGCTCGCGGTGGGCAGCGCCAAAGCCGGTGGTACCTTCCGATTGAGGAGCGGGAAACTCGAGAATTCTCTGACGGGCTTGAACGGGATTTCCCTTGTGGTAGATACGGCAAAGGGTGCCACTGTGGATGTGGGGAAAACGCAGGGATCGCAGTTGGATGAAATCATCGTCAACGCAAACGGTCGCATGTCGAACGTGGAAGGTGATATCTCCGTGGGGGATGCTAAAACTGCGATGCAGTTGTATTTTGGTATGGAGAATGTCGGGGATGCGCCGGTGTCGGATGCTTCTAAATACCTCATCAATTTTGCGAAAGGGGGTGCGCATCAATTGACCATCGAAGGTGTGAAGAGCGTGAATTCGAAGGATGTCGACTTCTTTACCATGGATTTCGACAGTAAAACCTTTGTGGAAGTCATCAAAAAGCATCGCCGGGAAAATGTCAAGAGTTTCCTACACGTTACAGCAGGTGGCGAACTTGTACCGGTCGGTGATGGGATGCTCGACGCGATGCTGAGCAGTGGTTCATACAGCGGTATTCTATCGACTCTCGGCTTTATAGCCGGTGTAGAAGGAGGGGATTTGACACTGCTGGGCTCATCAAAGGATGTGTATTTGGTAATTGAGGGTGAGGGTGAACCGGATTACCAAGGCAACCCGCACAGGGTTACGTCTGAGAATAAGTCCGGATTGGTAGGTAAGAAAGCGGTGTTGTTAGATGAAAATCAGACGCTTAGTTTGAGTGATACGGGTGAAGTAACACTCAATAACTTAGTTGGACTGGATGATTCGCGCTTAGAAGTCACCGGTGATTGTACCGTTACGCTTAATAATTCGCGAGTAGAGTTTGAAGAAGGTGAAAATGATTGGATGGAAGCGCAACCGGAACCGGGCATTGACCGCGAGCACTTGGAAAGTTTGAAAGGGACGAATACGGAATTCAATGGTACTATCGTGGGCGTAGGTACGGCTGCTAATTTTGTAAAGACCGGCGCGGGGACACTTACCGTGGGCAGTGAGAGCGGCACGGGCGGCATGGACATCGACGGGACGCTGACGCTGAAAGAGGGCGATGTCGTGCTGCGTGGAGATGCGACGGAGGACGGCAGCCGCCTCGGGGGATTGACGTTCAGCTACGCGAACGGGGAAGGAGGCGGGTTGACCGTGCAGGGTGCGCGGCTGACGGTAGATGACATCACGGTAGAGGAAGGCAGTGACCCGGACTCGAACAACGTCGACATCACGGAGAACGGCGAACTCGTATACGGCGGGAAGAACGGCGGAGTCTTAGAGAACCTGCACCTGAAGAGCAGCGACGAAAGCGGCACGCTGAGCACGGACGGAACCCTGACGCTCGGCAGCGGTTCGGACATCACGGGCTTGGATGTGCGGTTGGACGCGCAGCAGAGCGGCGATGAACAGCAGGGCACCGGCGGGAAGTTGGTGTTGCAGGACGATGCCGAGATGCATGCCCGCGCGGTAGAGTTGGGGGACAAGGGGCAGCTCGACCTGAGCGGCTCGACCGGTAAACACACGGTAGAATCCCTGTCGGGCACAGCCGGCAGCACCCTGAGCGGCGGCACCGGCACGGACCTCACCGTCACCGGCACGGGCGGAAACTTCTCCGGGACACTCTCCGGCGGCGGGAAGCTGACTGTCGCGAAGGACGCGGAGTTCACGCTGGAGAACGTCACGACCGACGCGCCTGACACGGCGAGCGCGTGGGGCATCGATGTACAGAGCGGCGGCACCTTCACCCTCGATACCTCCGAGCAGCACGGCGATGCCGGACCGAGATTCGGCGATGTCGTATTTGCCGGAGGCTCGGATGTTACCCTGAAGTTTGATTACAACGCGGACGGAGGCACGACGGCGCACATGAACTCGCTCACCTTCGGCGACGGGAGTTCCCTGACACTGGAATCCACGAGCGAGAGTCCCTACACGGGGAACCCCGACCGCATCGTCATCGGGTACGCCGCGAACGGCGAGGAAGTGACGGCGGATGTGGACATCACGCTCAAGGGGGTATCCTTCCTGCACTTCGAGGCGGATGAAGTTCACTACGACTCCCGCACCGGCGAATACTACGTGGGGACGAAGCAGGTGAGCAGGAACCTCTTTGCCGCGGCACTGCCGCACAGGGAGAAGAACGCGATGGCGGGCGCGGAGCTCTTCTGGTCGGCGTCGTCTCCGGAGAGTCCGGCACTGAAAGAAGCGCTCAAGAATCCGCTTGCTTCCGACCTGCTCCGGATGCTGGCGGGGCTGACGGCGATGAAGGACAGCGGAGACGCGTCGGGACTTGCCCGCGCGTTGGCGGCGGGGGCCGGGGCTTCGATTTCCGTGCTCGGACCGGCTCTCGCGGAGGATATTCACCGGCAGCTGATGTCCATACGCAGCCGCGCCACCGGGGTGATGGATGACATGCAGACGGATGGCTACGACGCCTATCCCTTCTGGCACGCGTGGATCACCGGCGAAGGGGGTTACCGCAAGCTGGATGCCGATGGATTTGCGCCGGGGTACACACTCAACAACTGGGGAGGTTCGGTAGGAGCGGACGCCACACTCTCGCAGCGCACGTCGGTCGGGCTGGCGATCACGGCGATGTACGGTGATTTGAAGCCGGAAGCGTCGGACTCGGCGACGGGAGACCTCGATACGGTGTATCTGAGTGGCTATTTGCGGCATGCCTCCGGCGCGTGGAGTCATACTTTCGCGCTCAGCATGGGAGTATCGGACATAAAACTTGACCGTACAGTCACTTACGGCATGGGCAGTTACCGCACACACGGCAACACGGACGGACTCTCCTTCGGAGTCCTCTACGAGATTGGGTACTCGCGCTTCGTCAACAAGTCCGGGTCGTTTGTTCTGCAACCCATTGCCAATGTAGAACTACGGCACGCGATGATCAACGGGTACACGGAAACGGGAAGTGATGCCGGCTTGCAGGTGGATGACATTGAGCAGACGGTCCTGACGTTCGGAGCCGGTGTTCGAGTGCAGGGACTTATCGGGCAGCAAACCTTCAACCACGATGCGTTGGTGGAAGCGCGAGCTCTCGTGAAAGCCGATGTAGGAGACCGCTCCGGCACCTCGCGCCACGCGATTATCCGCGACACAACCCATGCGGAGGTGGAGAGCGCGGAAGTCGGAGCCGTGGGAGTTGAAACGGGAGTTGGGCTATCCATCCCCCTCGGACTCAACGCCGGCAGCATCATCCTCGATGGTTCTGTCGAATTCCGTAGCGGCTGGACAAGCGCGAATGCATCCGTGGGGTATAGAATCAGCTTCTGAAGTACGAGTTACGAAGGACGAAGTAGCAGAGCTGCGGCGCGACGCTTGCGTGGTGCCACGGCTTTGCGGCTTTACCGGTTTTGTATGAGCACGAGGTTGTGGTCGCCGGCACCCGGGACTTGCACGAGGTGGGTATCCGCGGGAGTGTCAGGACGGACACAGGGCAGAAAGTACTCGCGCTGGGTGAGGAGTTGCACGGTATCGCCGGGGTATCGCCGAGCCAGCTCGAGGAGGTCGGTGAAGTTGACATCAGCCGTAATATCGCAATGCCCCGCGAGTGCCGGTAATTCCGGTACACTGAGTAGGGTATGAGCTTTGTACCCGCGCAGAGTCCCCTGCGGACGTCGGTAGTAAAGGTTTTCGACCTCGGCGCCGTAATCGATTGTAACAAAACATCCGAGTTTCCAGAAGGGTTGCCACGAGGTATACCACCGGTGGTAGGCATCATTCACCTCGATGATTTGCCCTTCCCGCGCCCAGCGTGAGAAAGCACTGCTCGCCGGCAGGGAGGGGCAGACCCGCGGGATTTCCGCGATGGTTCCGTTGTTTTGTACACAGAGACCCAATTCCTGCCAGGTGCCGTCTCGGTATACGAAGCGCCGCACCGGGAAAGCGTCCGGCAGCTCGTTGCAAAAAATAAAAGCGCGACCGGTGGTGTGTTTCAAAGCGCGTTGCATATCCGGAAAGACACGAGCGAAGTTTCCGAGCGCGAGGGATTGCAGACTTCGCAGGGCAGGGGACTTCTCGACCATGTAGTAACGCACGCGGAGACGCTCGAAGAAACCGAGATTACGGTAGACGGAGAGTGCGAGTCCGGCAGTTCCGCCCCCGATTTCGATGATGGGTAGGTTGCGACCGAAGGTACGGCAGACATCGCGCCAATGCTGTATAAGCCGCCTAGCCGGTAGTTCGCTCATGCTTGCCGCCGTGGAGAAGTCGCCCCTTGGACCGATATCGGTGAGATTCCGGCTGTAGTAGCCACGCTCTTCATCGTAGAGAGCCAATTCCATGAACTCGGCATTCGATATCCAATTTTCGTGTGCGAGGATGTAGGAAGCCAAGTTCACGGTATTTCGCTCAATGGGATTGCTCGAGCATGCGTTGCAGGGGAGCCAGAGCCCGCACCCGCAAATTCTCCGGTAAAGAAATTTGCGGGTTCATATCGCGCAGGCAATTGCGTACTTTTTCGAGTGTGTTGAGCTTCATAAACTCGCATTCCGCACACCCGCACGGGCTTTGCTCTACCGGTATAAACTCTTTGCCGGGTACCAATTTGCGTAGGCGGTGCAATATGCCGGTCTCGGTTACTATAAGGAAACTCCGGGCGGCACTCTCCCGACAATACCCGATCATTTTTTCTGTGGAGCAGATGTGATCAGCCATCAAACGCACCTCCTCACGGCATTCCGGATGACAGACGACTTCCGCGCCGGGGTGTTGTTGCTTAGCTCGCAGTATTTGGTCGCGATTGAATTGCCGGTGTACATGGCAAGCCCCGCGCCAGAGTGTCATTTGTCGCCCGGTTTGCCGCGCTACCCATGCGCCTAGATTCTCATCCGGTACGAAAAGGATGGGACGTTCCGGCGGGGCTTTTTCCACTATCTGACGCGCATTCCCGCTCGTTACAATGACATCTGCCAGTGCTTTTACCCCTATCGAGCAATTGATGTAGGCTATCACGTAGTAGTTTTTCTCCTTATTTTCCTCTAAAAATGTCGCTAGTTCATCGACGGGGCAACTCGTTTCCAATGAACAACTCGCTTCCGTGTCGGGCAACAGAACTGTACGTGTCGGGTTGAGGACACACGCGGTTTCCGCCATAAAACGGACGCCGCAAAAAACGATAACATCGCAATTTACCTGCTGCGCGTATCTCGCTAAAGCAAGTGAATCACCTACAAAATCCGCCGTATCCTGAATTTCCGTGCGTTGGTAACTGTGCGCCAAAATCACTGCGTTACGCTCACGTTTGAGCTGTTCTATCTCGTCTGTCAACTCACCTGTCTGCATGCCCGTATTCTACCACCGGAACACCAACATGTCAAACTGCTGAACTGTTGCTCCACATCTGTCCCATGAAAATTAGAGACTGAGGCAGGAAGACGCGTGGGAGAGCAAGTACGAAGAATGAAGTCAAACAGTTAGGTACAACGGGGTTGCGCGGGTACGGCGGGAGGAAGCAAAGCCGAAATGATGCGTGGGGGAAAATCCATGCACCCGTGAGGTTGAAGCTCCCATGGTACGCAGAGTGTCTGTAACACGCATGGGAAATAGCATTGCGGCGATTCTCGAAAATTTTATTGGGACAGGTGTGCTGTCGCTCGTGCCGCCCGATCCTTTTTTTGATTTATGATCGAGAAGAATGCACACTACGTTGTGTGTTTCGTCGCATAGGGAGGGGGCTCCACTGTGTATATGGTAACAATGGTTCATCGGAGGGAGATGGTTGGTGGGGTGAGTGAAACTTTTGCTTTTTTTTGATTTTTGATCGAGAAAAAAGTATTGACATGTGATTTCAAATCATCTGTCAAACATTTTTCTTACTCATTC
>CAZJIH010000055.1:0-13832 GCA_964545935.1 uncultured Akkermansia sp.
ATTCAATAAGGGTGTAGAAAAAATGGTGGAGCAAGCCGAACAGTGGTTCCGGAAAACCGCTGATAACGGTAACACCGACGCGAAAGAGCTATTCCCGGAACAAAAATAATTTGCTCTGATTCACTTTGACACACGAGACAAAGCATTGCTCAAAAATCTGATTTTTACTCGAATAACTAAGAAACTACCTACCATGAAGCCAAAAACATTACTATTTTTACTAGTCGGCATCATATCGGCAGCTTCGTTCTTGATGACCGGCAGCGCGGGAGAGGTACCCGATCAAGATAGCAGACGCACCGAAGCTGTCAGCACGGATGAGGCTGTAGAAATGCTTGAGCGGAAAGGCATTATCGACATATTTGCGTCCGGCAAGTTTGTCATGTCCATCGACAGCGACATGGGCATAGACATGGAATACAAGGAAAATCCCATCGCGGCAATCAGCGAGGAATTTCTGTATCACTTCATGATGTACAAAGAGGGAGTGGAGGATATAGACGATTATCCTTACATCGACAAAGTATTGGAATTATACAGACGAGCCAACAACGAACAACAGGAATTGCAGACTCATGGATCGGTAGAATTACAGGATGATGTAGAAGGCATAGTACATGTTGATGTAGAAGCCTTAGAAAAGAAAATGGGAGAGGTAGCCAATGCCAAACCGTCGGAACGCGTGTACATAAGTCTACCGGTTCAATGTCTCGAAGCTTTCGTGGCTGCAGGTGCTAAAGTTTCAAATTTTCAGGAATGTAGAGATAATATATTTGCCCTCTGTCCGACTGATGTTCCGGAGTTAATGATATTCTTTTACACACAATGTGCCAAACCACCTCCCGACCAAGTAAATGTGGCAAATGCCAATGGTTGGACTCCTCTTATGTGTGCGGCACACTCCTCTGCGGCGGATTTGTGCCGCCTTCTCATCCGAGCGGGAGCGAAGGTAGACGAAAAAGATAACCGAGGGGACACGGTACTCATGGATGCTACCCTTAATACGAAACACCCCGATGTCTGTGGGGTTCTCCTAGATGTCGGTGCTTCTGTACACGCGAAAAATGAGATCGGTGAAACTCCTCTTGCGTGTGCAGCCCGACATTCCTCTGTGGCAGTTTGTGAGCGTCTTATCGAGCACGGAGCGGATGTCAATGCGAAAGACAACGACGGAGGGACTCCTCTTATGAAAGCAGCAGACGACTCCACAGCAGACGTGTGCCGCCTCCTGATTCGGGCAGGGGCGAAGGTGGATGAGAAGGATAACGACGCCACAACGGCACTCATGCGTGCTGCCTCTAATATAGACAACCCCGAAGTCTACGAAGTTCTCTTGGATGCCGCTGCTTCTGTAAACGCGAAAAATAAAGATGGACGGACACCCCTTATGTTCGCGGCAGAGCACTCCGACGCAGAGGTGTGCCGCCTCCTGATTCGGGCGGGGGCGAAGGTAGATGAGAAGGATAACGATGCCACAACAGCACTCATGCATGCTGCCCGTAATGTAGACAACCCCGAAGTCTGCGAAGTTCTCTTGGATGCCGGTGCGTCAGTAAACGCGAAAAATAAAGATGGAATGACGCCGCTCATGCGGGCTGCGCAGCATTCCTCTGCGGCGATTTGTGAGTGCCTTATCAGGCACGGAGCGGATGTCAACGCGAAAGACAGAGATGGATGGACTCCTCTTATGTACGCAGCACGCTACTCCACGGCAGACGTGTGCCGGCTCCTCATCCGAGCAGGAGCGGATGTTAATGCCGGAGCTAATGGCAGATGTACAGCTCTGATGTTTGCGGCAGACAGCCTCCCGGCAGACGTCCGCCGCCGCATCCTCCGAGCGGGGGAGAAGGTAGATGAGAAGGATAGAGAAGGTGTAACAGCACTTATGCTGGCTACCTGTAATACGGAACACCCCGAGGTCTGCGGAGTTCTCCTAGAAGCAGGTGCATCTGTAAACGAAAAAAATAAAGATGGGATGACAGCGCTTATGTACGCAGCTCTGTATTCCTCTGCGGCAGTTTGTGAACGCCTTATCAAACTCGGAGCGGATGTTAATGCCGGAGACAATGGCGGATGTACAGCTCTGATGTTTGCGGCAGACAACTCCGGAGCAGACGTATGCCGCATCCTCCTCCGAGCGGGAGCGAAGGTAGATGAAAAGGATAACGATGCTGCAACGGTACTCATGTATGCTGTTCGGAATACGGAACACCCCGATGTCTGTGGGGTTCTCCTAGATGCCGGTGCGTCTGTGCACGCGAAAGATAAAGATGGGATGACGGCGCTCATGTGGGCAGCAGTTGACTCTACGGCAGACGTGTGCCGGCTTCTCATTCAAGCGGGGGCAAAGATAGATGAGAAGGATAACGGTGCAGAAACAGCACTCATGTATGCTGCCCGTAATACGGAACACCCCGATGTCTGTGGGGTTCTCTTGGATGCCGGTGCGTCTGTGCACGCGAAAGCTGAAGATGGGATGACGGCGCTCATGTGGGCAGCATTGTGTGCACCTGCGGCAGTTTGTGAACGCCTTATTAAGCTCGGAGCGGATGTCAATGCTAAAGAGAGAGATGAAGGACGGACAGCTCTTATGTTTGCGGCAGACAGCTCCGGAGCAGATGTGTGCCGCATCCTCATTCAAGCGGGGGCGAAGGTAGATGAAAAAGATAATACCGGCACAACGGCACTCATGCTGGCTGCCTGTAATACGGAACACCCCGAAGTCTGCGGAGTTCTCCTAGATGCCGGTGCGTCTGTACATGCGAAAAATAGAGCAGGAGAGACGCCGCTCATGTGGGCAGCGCAGCATTTCTATGCGGCGGCACTTTGCGAACGTCTTATCAAACTCGGAGCGGAGGTCAATGCTAAAGCCGATAACGGATGGACTCCTCTGATGTACGCAGCGTGCCACTCCGGAGCGGATGTGTGCCGGCTCCTCATCCGAGCGGGGGCGAAGGTAGATGAGAAGGATAACGATGCTGAAACAGCACTCATGCTGGCTGCCTGTAATACGGAACACCCCGATGTCTGTGGTGTTCTCCTAGATGCCGGTGCGTCTGTACATGCGAAAAATAGAGCAGGAGAGACGCCGCTCATGTGGGCAGCAGGCAGCTCCGGGGCAGACGTGTGCCGACTTCTCATTCGAGCGGGGGCGAAGGTAGAGGAGAAGGATAACGATGGTTCAACAGCACTCATGCAGGCTGCCCGGAATACGGAACACCCCGAGGTCTGTGGGGTTCTCTTGGAAGCAGGTGCATCTGTAAACGAAAAAAATAAAGATGGGATGACGGCGCTCATGTGGGCAGCAGACAGCTCCGGGGCGGATGTGTGCCGGCTCCTCATTCAAGCAGGAGCGAAGGTAGATGAAAAAGATAATACCGGCACCACAGCTCTCATACATGCTGCCCGGAATACGGAATACCCCGAGGTCTGTGGTGTTCTCCTAGATGCAGGTGCGTCTGTACACGCGAAAGATAAAGATGGAATGACGGCGCTCATGCGGGCAGCGCAGCATTCCTCTGCGGCAGTTTGTGAGCGTCTCATTAAGCTCGGAGCGGATGTCAATGCTAAAGCCGATAACGGACGGACGCCGCTTATGTGGGCAGCACGCTACTCCGGAGCGGATGTGTGCCGGCTTCTCATCCGAGCGGGAGCGAAGGTAGATGAGAAGGATAGAGAAGGTGTAACAGCACTTATGCTGGCTACCTGTAATACGGAACACCCCGAGGTCTGTGGGGTTCTCTTAGAAGCAGGTGCGTCTGTAAACGAAAAAAATAAGGATGGGATGACAGCGCTCATGTGGGCAGCAGACAGCTCCGGAGCGGATGTGTGCCGGCTCCTCATTCAAGCAGGAGCGAAGGTAGATGAGAAGGATAACAATGCTACAACAGCACTCATGCATGCTACTTGGAATATAGAATACCCTGATGTCTGCGGTGTTCTCTTAGAAGCAGGAGCATCTGTACACGCGAGAGATAAAGATGGAATGACGCCGCTCATGTGGGCAGCGCAGCATTTCCATGCGGCGGCACTTTGCGAACGTCTTATCAAACTCGGAGCGGAGGTCAATGCTAAAGCCGATAACGGATGGACTCCTCTTATGTACGCAGCGTGCCACTCCGGAGCGGATGTGTGCCGGCTTCTCATCCGAGCGGGGGCGAAGGTAGATGAGAAGGATAACGATGGTTCAACAGCACTCATGTATGCTGTTCGGAATACGGAACACCCCAAAGTCTGCGGTGTTCTCTTAGATGCCGGTGCATCTGTACACGCGAGAGATAAAGACGGGATGACGGCGCTTATGTGGGCGGCAGACAGAGCCGGAGCGGATGTGTGCCGGCTCCTCATTCAAGCAGGAGCGAAGGTAGATGAAAAAAATAATAATGACACAACGGCACTCATGCTGGCGGCTGCCCGCAATATGGGAACCGATGTCTGCGATGTTCTCTTGGATGCCGGTGCGTCTGTACACATGAAAGATAAAGATGGAAGGACACCGCTCGTGTGGGCAGCTCTGTATTCCACTGCGGCAGTTTGTGAACGCCTTATCAAACTCGGAGCGGATGTCAATGCTAAAGAGAATGACGGATGGACAGCTCTTTCGCTCTCAGTGTTTTGCGGCAATGACAATAAAGTTGATGTGCTGCTTAAAAATCGTGCAAGTACACGTGTATTGATACCCTTCGGAGAAGGGAATATCAGCCTGTCGGAATTTGCGGAAGAATTGAAACGGGAATTTTCCGATCCCCTACAAAAGGAATTGCTGAAAAAAAAGGTATGGGAAAAAAGTTCTAACGCAAAGTTTAACTATCAAGAGGTAATAGACTTACTGAAGAATGCTTCGTAACCCCCCCAAAAAAAATGTAAAAGTAGATGTGAGGGTAGTGCCTGTTTCTCTGCAGAGACCGGAAACCCTCGGTGGCAGCGTGACACCGCCCATCCCCGTCACAAATTCACTTCATACTTAACCCCCACCTTGCTAACCACAGTCATTCCCCTCCACTCCCTCTGCCACCCGCCGTTAAACCGCAGACCACCACGTACGGTGGGAGGTTCCTTACGTGGTGGAACGCGCTTAGCTTCAATCCGGTTTTCTATATCTCTCGTAATCCGGCGTTCCAAAAGTAAATTATAATATCTGTAGTTGTAGTACACCAATCCCGGCTCTCCGTCATAGAACTCGCCGCTCCATTGAATAGGCTGTTCCGCATCTCCGTCTGCCGTCACATCACCGCATGGAAAGTAGGTGTAAAACGTCCATAACAACGGCAGGTAAGTCACTATCCGTGCAGTACTCCGTGGTGGTCGTTAGCCTTTCCCTCATATCATACGAAAAATTTTCCACCACAAGCGTTTGCTTTTAATCCCCCCGATGATATCATCCATTGAACTCTTAGTTTTGCTCAGATAAACACCCACAACCCCCATGCATGACGGTTGAGTCACTAGATGAACAAATCCATAGGCATGCCCTTTACTGCGGTCAAGCAATAACGTTACGCCTACTGAGTCATCATAATTGCCATCCAGTCCTGTATAAGCCTCTCCCTGTGAAAGCTCTAATAAATCACCGGCAGAGAGTTTGCCGACAACGTTGTCAGGTTTGCCTTCGTGATATCGTAATTTAATTGCATCTTGAAATTTTCCGGGATTATATCGATAACGATACATTTTCTCCAGAGCCGTGTCTGAATACCCTCCCAGACAGAGTACACCATCAGGGTACATATCCGCCAAGGAACCAAGGTAATTTTGAACAATTTTCATAGCCATCCAATAAGAGAAGCATGTGATTGCCAATTTCCCCGGACAACATCTCGGATATTCGCATCTATTCGCTCAAAACCATGTCTAAACCCTACTTTTTCTGCAAGGATTAACCATCTTAGAAATGACGCGGGTTATATCATCCGAAAAGTGGTTCTATTGGATGGCTATGAACAATTTTTAATGATTCTTCCGTACAGGTATAGTTTGCTCCGGGCTCACAAATATCCGCACGAGCCCCCCGAAATGAGGGTTCGACATTTGGGGAGTTAGTGCTATTCTAATGAGTACACGACACGACGCATACTCCCATGTAAGTTATTACCAATTTTGGGATATAAGTTCTATACATAAGGGATGTTCTGATTACAGGTTGATTTTGTTGTATGGGTTTATGCTCATTTTTTGAGCCCGGCGGCGGTGGTGAGTGGGTGTTTTGTCATATTTTCCAGTAGTTGGATGCTTTTTCTGTCCGTTTTGTTCATTTTTTTTTGTGTTTCCCTCCCTTTTCAGCCCCCGGGGCACAGTTGTCCCCTCCTCGTCAGGTAGGCATAGCGCTCCACGCTGCAGCAGAGCAGGTCATACCCCACCCGCACGGCGCATCCCTCGCCGAGCCACCGGAATCCGCTCGGGGTTGCTACTCTGAGTGCCATCTGTTTGCTCCTGTGAGACATGGTCTACACGCTTATTGTGGCATATTTTCCCGACTTTGCAAGTAGAAAATAGTTCTGCAACCTTCGAGTGACTTATCAGGAGCTCGCATCGTTAAATTACTTACCATTTTCCTCCTTCCCTGCATCCTCTATGCAAATCTATCGAAGGAGTGCCTATTATTCTACATCTTTTGCGGCATCGGGAATCCTACTTTTTTCTGTCATAGAGTAACTCATACTTTTGATGTAATGCGGGGACAAAGCGCTAGACATCAGAGTGGTCTATGGTTCACTTATTCTCCTAAGGGAAGTGAAAGTCGGAAGGTGGTACCTTGGGGAGTAGAACGCTCGAGGGTCAAATCGCCGCCGATGGAGCGGGCAAGGTCGCGCGACAATGCCAGACCTAGTCCGATACCGGGTTTTCGGGAATGCTCGGCTTTAGGAGTATGAGAGAAAGGACGGAAGAGCGAACGCTGTAATTCCGGTGGGATACCCGGTCCGTTATCCTTGATTCGCAGAGAAAGTGAGCGGTGTGCCTGTAAAGCGTGTAATGTCATCACCGCGTGTTCGGATGAAGCATATTTGATGGCATTGTCGGCAAGATTAAGTAAAATTTGCTCGACGGATATGAGGTCAGTCCGTAAACGCAGCAACCCGACACGATGGTCTATCGTGATATTAACCGTCCACCCGGCACGACGCAGGTGCTGAGCTGTTTTTTCGAGCAAATCTGTCAGTAATTCTGCACAACTTCCGACATCCCGGCGTTCGCGCATTTTGCCACGGGTGAGACGCGCGTAGGAAAGCACGTTTTCCACGAGATGTGAAAGTCGCAGACTTTCACGCCGAAGCGTTTTGTAGTACTCCTTCGCCTTATCCGGCGGTAGCGTCGGATCACAGAGCAATTCCGTGTACAATTGAAAACTGGTAAGCGGAGTACGCAATTCATGCGTGACAGCCGACACAAAGAGCGAACGTCGACGCTCTAGGCGCGTGTAAAAGGCAAGCAAGGCGAACACAATGGCAACGGAAAGGATAGAAAAGAGCCACGCGGAAATCACCGGTACCCGCATAGCTCGGCTCCGCTCGCTGCTATCCGGCAGTTGAACCTTTTCCCCGGCTCGCAAAACCATGGGTAGGGGAGCTAAATTTGCCGCTTCACCGGGGCGCACAAAAGTGATGCTCGGTTGCGACAAACCGGGCTCCGCCAGAGGCAGAACATGCGCTGCCAGCTTTACCGGATCGATAATAAAACCCTCCGCCGCCGCACCATGACTTGTCGGCACGGAACGCATACAAACGAGTGTATCCTCGTAGTTCCAGTAAAAAAACGGACCCGGCACACCATTAAGCCTCATGGGTTTGTCCATATCCGTATCGGATACTTCATAAACTCCGAATACCGGAAGCTGCGTACGCGGATCATACGTATTTTTTTCGTTGGGGTTGAAGAGTGGCGCGGATGGATTATACGCTTTACGGCGAATCGTGTTTGTAATAGCCGGTGCCGCTTCCAAGCGCTCCGCAAATTCCTCTTCGCCGACGGGAGTTTGTACCATGGTCGGGGAGAGTAAAAAAAATCCACGATTAAAATCAGCTTTACCACCGGGTGGCATCGGAATATTTACCTTACCGACGGGTGGTTCCTTCCCGAGTTTTTCCTGCTCAGCTCGTAGAAGCACCTGTAATTCAGTGCGTACACGCGGCAGAGAAAGTTCGATAAGCCGGGTAACTTGAGTACGCGCATCGATATCCCGCAGCCGTCCCTCAAGCTGCGCTGCCTGAAAAACCTGCCAAAGAGCCGCAGCCAAGGCTATCAATGCTATCGATACAAGGTATATGTAGGGTTTCTTTTTCATGCCTTATTCCACTTGTAACCACGACCGCGCACCCCTTCTATCCGTTGCGACGCCTCCGGGGGCAACTTTTCACGTAAACGAGCCAAGGTAACCGATACCGTACGAGTTTGCGATGCCGGCGTTCGGCTGCTCCATACCCTCAAGAGTAACTCCTCCTGCGAGATAATACGACCCGGATGCATGAGGAAGTACCGAAATAGCTCGTACTCTTTCTCTCGCAGGGGTACAGTAGCTCCGCTGTCAGTTTGTAGCGCGTAAGTCTCCGAATCCAAGGTACCGCCCGGGAAGCGCAGAACCTGTTGCGCCGGAACACAACTGCGGGTGGGGTAGCGCCGGAGAACCGCTGCCACCCGTGCCAATAACTCCGCCATCGAAAAGGGTTTCACCACATAGTCGTCCGCTCCGCTTTCCAGTCCCTTTACCCGATCCCGCTCTTCCCCGAGGGCCGTCAATATGATACTGGGTACCCCCGGACACTCTTTCCCCATAACTTTAAGTACTTTAAGCCCGTGTATTTTAGGCATGTTGAGATCGAGTAAGACGAGGTCTACGCTATTCTCGAGGACGCAGCGGAGGGCACTTTCGCCGTCGTCCGCAGTAAGAACAGAGAACCCCTGTGCCTGCAGCGCATCTGCCAAGCCCGTACGTATGGATGCATCGTCTTCTGCCACTAATATCGTTCGTCCTTCCATAATTTATTCCTTTTTCCGGGGTGATATGAGCATTACCATCTCGCCCTTGTAGTGTTTATTCGCGAAATCTTCCGCGAGTTCAGCTGCTGTCCCACGGTGGTATGTTTCGTGTAATTTGGTTAATTCACGGGCTACGCAAACCTGCCTTTCCGCGTCTATTTCAGCTAATTGAGCGAGCGAAGCCGCTATCCGATAGGGGGATTCGTAGAATATAACGGTGCAGGTAGTCTGTGTAGCGCGTTCTAAAACAGCACGTCGCTTTCCGCTCTTCACCGGGAGAAATCCACCGAAATAAAAAGAATCAGTAGGTAACCCGGAACCTACCAGCGCGGTAATCAACGCACAGGGACCGGGTACAACGGTGTAGGCTATTCTGCATGCCTGAAGTTCCCGTACAAGGCGAAAGCCGGGATCACTTACGCCGGGCATCCCGGCATCTGTCACCACTGCAAATTTTTCTCCCCCCTGTGCGCGGGTTACAATCTCAGTACAGCGTTCTCGCTCATTGTGCTCGTGCAAGCTGAGTAACTGCTTGTGTATGCCGTAATGCGCCAATAAACGTCCGGTATTCCTAGTGTCTTCGCAACATATACAATCTGCCTCCGTCAATACCGCCAACGCTCGCCGCGTTATATCCTCCCGATTGCCTATGGGTAGTGCAACAAAACTGACAGGATAATTTATCATGGCATTATTGAACTGAGCACTGTTCATTCCCTTTTGTGTATGAGCTACTTTTCGTTATAACATTTTGACCGAGGACCCGCCCGCGACTGACCAAGCGTGCTCCTCCGTCGAATGATATCCGAACCCTCATACCTTTGCCATTCTACGCAATATGCCCACGAAGTCAAGAAAAATTATCATCATCTGCTATGGTTCACAATCGTAAATCAAGAAGGAAAGGAGGGAATCGGAACAGGGCTGCGGTTCAACGGTTCGAGTATTTATTTGCGTTCGGAACAGATGAGACCGGCTAGGGTAAGAATGACGCCTAGTATACCGATAGGAGAGACGTGTTCATTGAGGACAAGGTAGGCGGTAAGGACGGCGACGACGGGGCAGAGATAGAGGTAGGCACAGGTGCGGATAGGTCCGATCCATTTTGTCGCAAGTTCCCAACTCACAAAACCGAGAGCACCGGCACCTACACCGAGGTATAGAAAATTCCCGGCATAAATAGGCTGAACGATTTTATCTAAGTCCGGGTTGAAGCCGAAAAAAATTGCCATCGGGACCATGCCAATGATACCGTAGAAAAAGATGCGACGAGTAACGAGGAGTGCACCGGCGGCATTATCGACCTTTTTGAGAAGGACACTGTAAATAGCCCACATAGCGGCACCCATTAAAGCCATAAAATCTCCCAAGGGATGAACATCCACTACACCGCCTTGAAGACTTACCAAGCTGATACCGACCATAGCCATTACGCATCCGATGTAAAATCTGGCATCCGGTTTTTCTCTGTTGCGCAGCAGAAAATAACTAATTAAGACAGCAAAGAAGGGGGAGAAAGAAGAAATGACACCTACGTTGGAAGCAGTTGTGTGGATGAGTGCAACATTCTCCAACAAATAATACAGCGAAATCCCGGTAAAACCCGTTGCAGCAAAAAGGAGTTCATGACGCCAACTGCTTATTTTTAACCACTTAGGACATACCATCCACAGAACTATGTACGAAATAACAAGCCGCAGCACCAAGATTTCCACCGGGGAGAACGCACGCAGGAGAATCTTGGTAGAAATAAACGTCGTGCCCCAAAGCATTGCGCTAATCAACGCCGCTAGGTGACCTACTGTTCGGATCCCTGTCAAGTGAACTGAGATGTTCCCGCAGCTACCGATTTGCCGACATCGACTTTTATGAAAACAGCGGAGGCGCCACGGTTCAGCTACACCGCTCTTAAGACATTCCGGGGGTTACACCTTTTTTCAGGATGATGTTACCGTATTTAGCGGTTTCTCCGGAGATGACGACAGCGTATGCCGCTTTGGCACGTTCGTAAAAGGCGTAACGGTCTATGCGTTGGATTTCTCCCCCGTATCCCAGTGCCGATCGATACCTTTGTTCCACAGCAGGATCGAGGGTATCGCCCGGGACAGCTGCCATCATCACCACGGGGACAGCATACGTATCGAGTTCAAATAAAGGAGCTAAGCCTGCCAATAAACGAGCCGCATCCACACCATCCGTGCGCAAAACACGACTATGCAAAGCGTGACCGGGAAAATGGGCATCGCTTATCACGATCTCATCGCCATGCCCCATCTCTGCAAGTATCTTTAACAAATCCGGTGAAATGTCCGGTGATATTCCCTTCAGCATAACGCCGGATATTGTAGCATGAATTCCGGCAAAATGCAATTCTCTTTCCGATTCCTGCACATGTTCTGCCACACATATCCCAAGAAAATACTTCGTTCTTCGCGCTTAATCACTTCCCGTGTTTCTCGGCAGCCGAATCAGTGCCCAACGTTGGACACTCATTTTTTGCAGGACAGATGGGTCAAATCATTCACGCCTGACTTTTTCCGCTTGCGTGTTGTCAAAAAATAGTGCATAACATTTGCCGACATGACGGAACCAGTCGAACATAAACCGGAATGGTTGAAAGTGCGTTTACCGAAGGGGCATTCTTTCCACCGCGTACATGAATTAGTTCAGGGTCAAGGTCTTGTAACTGTATGCGAACAAGCTCTTTGCCCCAATCGCGGAGAATGTTGGAGTGCGGGTACGGCAACGTTCATGGTATGCGGAGATGTTTGTACGCGGGCATGTGGTTTCTGCGCTACCCGTACGGCTAAACCTAAACCATTGGATATTCATGAACCTCAAAAAGTTGCGGAAGCTGTGGCAGGTATGAAACTCGGTCACGCGGTGATTACCATGGTTACCCGCGATGACTTACCGGATGGTGCTGCCGGGCATATTGCCGCTACCATCCGCGCTATCCGCAAAGCAAGCCCGGATACTATCATCGAAGTCCTTACCTCGGATTTTAACGGTAATACCGACTCCCTTGCCACAGTGATGGACGCT
This sequence comes from uncultured Akkermansia sp., assembly GCA_964545935.1. GTDB lineage: Bacteria > Verrucomicrobiota > Verrucomicrobiia > Verrucomicrobiales > Akkermansiaceae > Akkermansia. The sequence goes on from CAZJIH010000055.1 coordinate 12,016, forward strand.
CACCCTCATATCTTTAACCATAACCTTGAAACCGTTGAAAGACTTACCCCTACCGTGCGTTTCAGAGCTCAATACCGCCGCTCTCTCAATGTGCTGAAAAATGCCGCTGAAATGGCTCCGGGCACGGTCGTTACAAAAAGCGGTCTCATGCTCGGTCTGGGTGAAACTAGGGACGAAGTGTTACAGACTATGGATGACCTGCTGCAAAATAACGTACGTGTGCTTACCCTAGGACAATACCTGAGACCGAGCGCTAAGCATCTGCCCGTTATCCGCTACGTTCACCCGAAGGAATTCGCCGAATTACGCGATATCGCGCTCGCACGCGGTTTCCTTCACGTCGCCTCAGGTCCGCTCATCCGATCTTCTCACCACGACGCCAACTTCCGCCCGCCCCAAGAAATTCTCGATGCTATAAGATTTAAGTACTGAACCGCAGTCCTGCCCCGGTGCCTGCCTCCACCTTTTTAATTGAGCATACGCTGCTGAGTCGTACAGTTCGTAAATCAAAAAATCTTCTATGCTTTGCGGGTAAAAGTAAAAGAAAAATGCCATGAAATGGTTAGTAAAAGAAATTGATGAATGTAAATCAACATTCGATCTCTCGCGTAACTTACCGGCTTGGTCAGTTGTACGTGCACGACGCCAAACCGGGGGACGCGGACGTTTCAATCGCCCGTGGATTGCCGAAGAAGGTGGGTTGTGGGCATCCTATAATCTACCGCTCCCGCCGGAAATTGAGCGTCCGTGGGGGTTACTCCCCTTAGTAGCAGGTCTGGCCGTTTTAGATACCCTGCGTGCATTCAATATAATAGGTCTCCGTCTGCGTTGGCCGAATGATGTACTCGTAGAACACGCTAAACTGGCGGGTATCCTCGTAGAACGTCCGAAACCGAATTTAGCTTCCGTCGGTATAGGAATGAATGTGTACAATCCGGTCGCGCACCTTACCTCTCAACTCAAAGACCCGCCTGCTCGCTTGGCGGACCTCGTATCCGTATGCCCATCCGTGCCTCAATTATGTATACTCTTAGGCAATTCTCTCAAATCCCTTTTTGATGCCTTTTCGGTCAGCGGCTTTGACGCGCTTTCCCCTTTGCTTCAGTCCGCTTGGGGAGATGCTCACTATGTTACCGTTTTTACTGATACCGAGCAATTTAACGGATATTTTGCAGGTGTAGAACCGGATGGTTCTCCCATCCTGCAACGCGCCGACGGCTCATCTTTCTCCGTCCCAGCAACCTCAGTCATTCAACTACGTCTGATTTTTTGATTTAAGAAAAACGACTATCCCCTTGCGCAGTGGTACGCGTATTATTCCTCAATCAAAAATCAAAAATGCGGCGGGGGGGGGGGAGGACATTGAGCGGGTATGAACTTAACATAGGTTACACTTTTGCCTCATCATGGGTGACATTTTCGGCACATTTCTTCTATCACATTTCTTCTATCTTTGCAAGCCTTTTTTCCCGCATGAGAGTCTTGGGGTGTGCGAGTCCCGGGCGTCGAGCGCTCGGCGCCCGGGACTCGCTCACCTCAAGACTCTCGCCTCGCGCTTCTCCCCGAGCTCCTCCTCGCTCGTCCCAAAATCCCTCCCATTTTGTAAAAAATTTTTTTCGGGCAGGAAACGGAGCCCGTCAGGGATCCGTTCCCTGCCCGTCGCCTTTTCCGTTCTTCGTATAATATTGTGGAATGAAAAAGCGAACCACTTCTAAAGCCGGTAAAAAAAGCAGATACTCCCCCAAAAAAGATTTGAGCATGAAGGAGGAATCCCCTACCATGCCCGATGTTGTGTATTTGAAGTATTTGCATTTTAA
>CAZJIH010000056.1:0-13697 GCA_964545935.1 uncultured Akkermansia sp.
GAATAGTGGCGCTCCCGTGGCGCAAGGTTTTTTTACGCCGCAAAGCCGGGAAGCACCGCCGGCGGTAGGAGGGCTCGTTCCGCGGAGGGATCGCGCAACGGAGCGCGCTAGCTTCTTAAATCGTCAATCGTAAATCTAAAATCGTAAATGCGGTGGGGCGGATTGGGGGGTGGGCAACGTGGTGTGCTGTGGAGGGGCAGCGGTTCAGCCCCTCCTCCGCATTTTTGATTTTTGATTTTAGATTTTTGATTGAAAGCACCGCCGGCGGTACGCCACAGCTTTGCTTCGTAGCTAACTTTATCTACCAATACGCGCAACGGAGCGCGCTAGATTCCTCAATCCTAAATCAAAAATCTAAGATCGTAAATGCGGCGGGGAGGTGGGCATTCGCGGAGGGACAGCGGTTCATCGGTCGGGAGCGGAGGGCGGGCTCACGCGTTCTTAAATTTCGGAAACATCGGCGTACGGGCGAGTTCCGACGGACGAAAATACCCGAGTATATTCTTTTCAGGATATGGGATCGCCCACTGAATATGGTTAAGTTTGCGAAATGTACTTCCCGCAATTTGTTCGCCTTCCTGAAAAGCCGCACGCACTGTTTCCACAGGTGGTATATCATTGTATGTCGCCTCTACTGTCTCTCTGAATGTATTGATCAATGCGCAATCGTAGGGATGATATCCCTTCTTTACTTGATTCGCCGGGGGCTTCTTTCGGTAAAGTCGGTCATACAAATTTTCAAAAAGGTCACCGAACACAGACAATGCCTCGCTACATTCCGAATCGGTTAAATCTAGGCATTGCCCGGGAATAATGATAGCTCCTAACACATCCGGGGCATCCGGATAGTGCCGCTCGGCCCATTTAAGTGCTAAATCATAACTATTTTCCCAAAAATATACGCCTTTTCCTAACCATTCACGGTTAGAATCACTAGGTATAAGATGCTTTTTCGCTCCGCTCAATATGTCTTGGGCAGTCGTACGGTTACACCCATGGTACCCCAAAATAATCCCGTAATTCATAGAGACGACAAAACAAACAAAGTATTCACACGCGGAATCTGCGGTTCATGCATCTTCGGGCGCAGTACCCTTGCGCTTAGCTGCTTGCTCAAGTGCCTCTTTGCGTGCCTCATTTGCACGTATTTTTTCACAGAGTTCATCCAGCAACTTATCCTTCCCCGCGGCATCGGCAGCCTTATACCGATCCGCATAGTCCCTTACGGCCCGAAATACTTTCGGCGGAATCGTACAGCACGAAGTTTGCGACGCGTAATACATGCCCTGTTTCTATCACAAAAGAGCTCCTCTGTCAACACAATTATGCATGCCGGGTAAAAAAGTTTCCGGAAGTACCCGAATCATAAACGCGGTGGGGAGGTGGGCATTGGGGCAGGACTGTGGCTCGCTTGTGGGATGCGAGGGATTTTACGTGCTGCGCAGAAAAGGAGTATGCTTCCGGTGATGAGCGCGAGGGAAGTAAGTTCGGGGGCACGAAGGATACCCGACATTAGGTTGTTGAGTACACAATAAAGCATCAGCGTTGCGTAGAGCAGCCAGGTGATGCGGCGGTATTTAACTCCGCACGCAATGTAGGCAGCAGCATACAGTACGCAGGTGAGCAGGTGTATACCGGTAACAAGTTGTTCCGGGAGAAAAGGATTAAGGGGGAAATAGATTACGAGGAGAATCAAAGTGTTTGCCGTTGCCTGTAGCATCCACCAACGCGGGGCATATTGCCGCGGACGCATCAGAGCGAAGAGCAGCAGGGGAGTAAAGGCAAATAGGATCGCAAACAGGGAGGGGTGCCCGAAAGAGCTGAAATCAGCATAAGTAGGACCGAGAGTGCGGGCGAGACCGAGGATGACCCCCGCCGCAATCGGCCATGAAATCCAGCTGTACTTGCGGTACATACCCGTACTTAATCTCCATTTCTCGCTGAGGAGTATCCAAAACATACCGAGGAGGAGAAATCCGAGGAATACTGAATTGGGCGACAGATAAAGAGCAAGCAGCGGAACGGCGTCATACGCCAGTCGAGACCATAGGAAGAAACTGAAAGCGGCAACAAAACCTATCATTGTTACTTGGCGTGTTACAAACGGTATAGCGACTATGCCGAGGAACGCGATGGTCATCAGGTCAATAGCCTCCATGTGCAGATTGCACGCGGAATGAATCATTTTAACACCCCATATCCATAACCCCACCGCTAAAAGCGCGAATGCTTGGGCAAGGACAGGTCGCTTTTTACGCGCGAGATACCAACATACCCATGCCAAGACAATCTGCACTATTACAGTCCCCGTCTTTTCGAGGGGCGTCAATACGTCTTCGTAAGCGGATAAGAGGTTGTTAACACCGGCAACAATAAGACCGGCGGACACCGCGAAGAGGAGGGATACGAGGAAAGCGAACAGACTCCCCTTTTGTGCCGGTTTCTGATATTCCGAGATTTTATCACATTGCTCCCGCGAGATAAAGCCCTGCTCCTGAAGTGCCCTTAGGTCATGCGGTCTGATTTTCATAAAGTAGGGGGAATAAGTTATTTATTTTGCGGGACATCGGGCAGAGGGAAGCTATCGTTGTTCATTCGGCTTATAGCTTCTCGGAGAGGCAACCCACCTATACGGATGCTTACGCAGACCGGTTCGCCTCCTTTTACCGGCGCGACCTCAACTGTATAATTCACGAGTGCCGTCTGCTTTTCCTCTTTTCGAGCTCGATAATTTCTGATGGCAATTAACGATGAGTCCGACAACCTGAAGACTGCATCGCCGAAAGGAAAGACCGTGCACGCGGGAATTACCTTGTCCTCGTCCTTTTCATCGCACACAGGTGTATAGTTGATGTAACCTGCCGTACGAAGTTCCCCCTCGCGCAGCACATCTTCCGAGCTACCCGGCGCCTCAAGCCTGAAGTTCCACTCCCCGTTTTTCCCTTGTTTCCATATTACGCTGACACTGCACGAATGCGGCGCATCAAAAAACTCTCGATCTAACTCCGCGGCACCGGTTACATCTTCCGGTTTCGGACGCGGATCACAGGGGATAGACCGTTCCTCAGCTTCCGTCTCTCCGGACTCCCCGGACTCGCCGGACTCGTCCTCACCGCGGCGCGACCGTTCAGTCCAACTCTCTCCCCACCATAAAGAGCGTCCGAAAACAGCTTTATCCTCTATTTTTACGGAATAAGTGCATCGGAGCGGGTCGATATCGGTATCAGCCAATGTCTTCCCGACATTCACGACAATATGCGGCACTTTTGATATACGTATTTCGTTGTAGATCGATACGCCGAGCAGCCATCCGATCTGCGCTATGATAATCAACAGGATGACAACATCGGCTGCGCGTTTCTTTTTCCTCGGTGCCGCGTCCTGACTTTCTTTTTGTTCTGTTTCCATAAGCTTTTTTTATTTTTGTGTCGTCGGTATTTCTTCGGGGGATGAAGGGTTCGTTGCTTTCGCGTGCCTGACGAGAGAGCGTCGCATGCGCTCTAAGAAAAAGGTAAGCGGCAGCAGCACGGCACCCAAGGCAAGCAACGCCAGCCCGGTATCCCGTAGGGTGTCGAACATCCGTACACATACATCTTGCACTATGAGTATCAACACAATAACTCCGTAGTTGATCCACGACACGCGTCGTTCTTTTACTCCGAATCCCATCAGTGCCGCCACATACAAAGCACCTCCCGCAACCCACGCTATTACTACCGTGAGTTTGCTAAACCCGAAGAGATACAGGTACCCGGTGAACATGAATAAGCCGGTGAATACCCCGAGCAGCACCCACGGTATAAATTTTTGACCGGCAGGGCGTATAAGCGCGTATAGTACGGGCACCGCCGAACATATCATCAGCGCGTCGTACGCGGAACCCTCGCTCCGTTCAAATTCGGTGCATAGCATTAGGAAAAAGAGGATGTATGCCGGGAAGCGAATCCACCCGTAATCGCGGTGCATCCCGCGTGATTTGCGCCACCTTTCCCCGAGTAACGCCCACATCAGCAGCAGCACCGACATACCGCCGCTGTTAAGCAAGTAACCCTCTCTGTTGAGCGAAAGTACGGAATCGGTCACATCCGGATCGCTTATCCTACACCACAACCATATCGTGGCGATCGAACTCAGTCCGAGCATGATGACCTGCCGTGAGAAAAAGGGTATGAAGAGGAATCCCATGCAACAGGTAAACTCAAGTAACAAATCATCCTGACCGAAAAGATTTGCCCCGTATACGTACTTTTCCCAACAAACGGACGCTACCCAAAATGCTACCCCGATGAACGCTATCACCTGCGCTATGACACTATCCTTCTTACGACGCTCGTACCACAGCACCCACGCCGCCGCTATCAGAACGGAACACGTCAATGTCACCGCCATGCTCGGTACCTCTGTGAGATATGCCTCGATCAACCGAACTATGCCACCCAAAAACATCAACCCGCTGAAAACATACAAAAGACCGGACGCCCAACGAGAAGTCTCCACTCCCTTCATCCGCGAGTAGTGCTGCCCGATCCTGTCGCACTGCTCCGCGTCTAACAGTCCGGCTTCCCGTAGTTCTGACAAATCTTGCTCTTTGATGCTCATTCCTACGCCTATTCTACACGAACTAACCCTGTATGTCAACACATTGTCAACGTCTTCGTTCCTCGTTCTTCGTTCTTCGTCCTTGGTTTCCCCCGCGTTTTCCTGCATCAAAGCCATCGCTCACTGCAAAGCTCTTTTCTTGGGACAGATGTGAACGGAGGCTGTTCATCTCTTTTTAAATGCAGATGGCAAGCAAAAAATTGCGTTTTCCTTCAAAAAAAATAAATTAGGGCATATCACCGGGAGAAAAAATGACAGCCGGAGCCTGCCGAATTTTCGGCACAAGGAAACGTAAGTGCTTAACAATCTGATATTACAAGCATCGCATGTGGGCATGGCATTTAAAATGAGATAATCTAGTGTGTAAGCATACTGCGAACGGAACATTCCGACTGAGTGGTCGGGGAGAACCTTCGCATACGATATAAATTATACCTACATCATACCATGAAACTTCGACTTCCTCATGGACTCCGTAAGGCGCTGTTAGCTTGCCTCGCAGCCGTCGCATCGCTCGCGCCTCTTTCTGTTACTCTCGCTTCCGGTTCCTTGTGTACCGGAATGCTTTCGTTCATCCTCGCTTCCTCGCCCGTTCAGGCAACAGATATCACGTGGAAGGGCGGGGACGGTGCCACGTGGAAAACAGGTGACTCCTCTAATTGGTGGATTTCCGGCGGAGGTGACGCCGGAAACGCGAATTTTTCCGACAACGACGAAGTCACCTTCTCCTTTGGACAGCTCACTGATCCTCAGACTATCACGCTGGGTAGTGCCGTGACTGCCGGGAATATCACGCTGGATGGCGGGGAGTGGATATTTACCAACGGCGGCAATGCTGAATTCGTTCTCACCCTCGCCGGGGATATTGAGCTGAGAGGCTCGGAGGCAGGTCCGACCGGTGACTTCTCTGCCGTCTCGGTTACACTTTCCGGTAGTGGACCCCACGAGTTTATCGGCAAGGGAACGATCACCTTCGGTTCCATCACCGGCGACGGTAACGGCTGGACGATCGGGAATGGGACGGATGCTACCACGGTGAAACTCACCAGCCTAGGTGCCGCTGCAGACGATCACAACTTCGGAGCGGTAGAGGTGCAAGCGGGTAGCAAACTCGTATTAGGTATGAGTAGCGGCGATAACGCTCCTAGCGATGCGTGGGGAAGTGTTAACAACGGCGCAAATTACGTGTATGGCGAAGGTACAGTAGTCATTACCGGTGCCCAAGGTGGCAAATCTAAATCGGACATCCTGACACGTCTCTTTTCAGCCGATCCAACCGGTGGAAAGCCCCTAGCACGGTTGGAACTGGGAGACGGCACCGATGCAAACGGTGCGTACCTGTGGGTATTAAATAGTAGCGGTATCACAAATGCTGACCTTAACAAGCGGCTTACCACCATCTCCGTGACTGCCGGTAGCACGTTACTGCTGGATGGTGCCAATCCTTTCGACAACAGCAGTGGCTCACATGCTGCGCAGAATGACCACTTCATCGAGTTGGCCGGGGGTGGGTCTAAGGGGCTGACCAGCACACTTCACGCGAATGGTACTTCTTATGTTTCTTGGGCGGTGAAGCTTATGGACGATTCAGTGCATCTCGGAAGCAACAGCACAACGCACCTCTACTTGTACGGCAAGTTCCTCGCAGAAGGACATACCTTCACTGTTAGTGGCAGTTCGAATGTGCACTTGCTTGGGGAAATCGATTACGGTTCGGCGCAGGGATTAAAAGTCACTATGTCCGGCACTTACAGTCGCTCTCTCTACTTGGGAAGCAATGGAGCAAGTGGTAAAGGTGTTATTGCAGAACTTAACGGCGGATCCGGAGCAGTTAACCAACTTTATGCCGAGACGGGAAGTTCTTGGACACTGAATTCCATCGTGCAGAATACAACGGGCTTTATGTTCGGAGGTGGAGGAACGTGGAACTTTGCTGAGGGTTTAATTAAAGATATGCAGGGAGGCGGGACTATTACCTTGGGGGATGGCACGAATGCTACGAAGTTTGTCGGTACCATTACTATCCCCGCAGCCGGATGTGGCAAGTGGATTGTCTCCGACCTAGCTGACGTTTCCGAATTTTCTTTTAAGTTGGAAGGACTTGAAATCTCTGCAGACGATGTCAAAGACCCATTCTGGAGTCATGAGTTTCAAGGTGCTATCCCCTTGTCCCTATTGAAACCGATGGACGGGACTCTAGAGGACGGTCAAACCTTTGGTCGCTCGACAGATGGTAATCTCGTCATTCAGTCAGCAACTGCTGGGTTGCCTACGGAAGAGTTGTCTTTCAGCACCGGGGATAAGAATTGGAATACCGCGAAGAAAGTAGGTACGAGCTCAGGGAGCACGATTAGCTACGATTACGATAGTCAACAAGACTACAACGGCGAGGGAGTCACTTGGCAAGCCACCAATAGCGGGGACGTTACAGCTACTTGGTCGGGTGCTGATGTGAAACGCCTGAAATTCCAGCGGACAGGTGCTAATGGTTCTAGTACTATCAACGGACTGCCCGAGAATCTGACGGACTTATGGTTGGACTGGAGTGCAAATAACGCAACGGGTGCTTACTTTACCCTTGGCAATTTTCAACTACCCAACAGTCTCAAGGACATCTACTCTTCTGGGGCAGCGCTATATCTGTGTCAATCAACTGATGTGCCAAAGGGAGACGCTTTTCAAAATATAACATTCCACCTTGGCAAGGTAAACAGTACGAACGGACTCTCCTCTCAAGAGGGTTTCACTCACTTCGCCATTTGGACACAGGATGACATCACTGTCGCCGGACTGGAGATGCAGGAAAGTGGCGTAATTATTACTACGGGTGGTAAAACGTTCACGGTCGGTAATCTTACCGGCAATGGTGATTTGCGTGTGGCATCAACAGGAAATGCCACACTCGCTGTCACAGACGGGGCAAACTTTAAGGGGCATGTCGATTTCATCTTCCAACAGAAGTCTCCCAACAAGCTTACCATAGCGATTGCGGATGGTCAGACCCTCACAACAGCAGGCATTGCAAGCACGAATAACAACGATGGCAATATTGCAGCGAGCTACGGCGGTGGTGGCTTTGCCGTGCAGGATGGCGGCACCTCAGCCACAGTGAAGGTCCTCGGCAGCAACCCCGAAGCTGCCTTGGGTATCACCTTTGGGGAGGGTGTTACGCTGGAAATAGCGGCGGGAGCCAGCCAAGCATTCGGGCATCACGACACCATCAACACGGAAATTTCGAAGCTGAAGGGTGAGGGAGCTCTCGGGGTGGCTGGCAATGTGACTGTGAAGGCACTGGACAATTACACGGGGGAGGTGCATTTGTGGAACGGCGGCGCGTTGACCGTAGGCGTGGCGGGTAGCGACGATGCCGATTCCGCTTCCACGGGTACCCTGAGCAAGCTCGTGTTGCGTGACGGGGAATCCACGCTGAACGTGCATGGCGCATGGACACTGAAGGGGTTGGAACTGCTGCCGGGGGCATCGGCGGGTAAATTGACCATCGGGCAGGGTACGACCGGCGACAGCCTCGCTTTCGGCGAAGGGAATGCCGGGATCGCCCTCTCCGGTTCTATCACGCTGCATTTCGGCAGTGGGGTGGGATACTCCGGAAAACTGAGTATTGATGTGGACAATGATTCCAAGCCATTGTTGGAGATACAAGATATCTTAGGTACCATCGGGGCAGAGGAATCTCTTTTCGAACTTGGAATATCTCTCACCGGTCTGCAAGATGCCGGACTTGATTGGGCTGGGTTTAAGCTCTTCAATCCGGGAGAAATCGAGATTACTCCGCTGCAGGTTGAGGCACTTTCGGAGCTGTTGAGCGATGACAGTGAAAACTTCAATGTGCGGGTACGTCCGGATGGTACGGTATACCTTCGACGAGCAACGGTACTCGACCTGACGTGGAAAGGGGAACAGGGCGATCTCTGGAAGGAGGGGTACGACACCACTAAATGGACAAAGACAGGCGGTGAAGACATTTTCGCAGAGGGTGACAACGTGATCTTTGAAAAGTTGGCAGACCAAGAGCAAACCACGGTAACCGTCAGCGGCACGGTTCATGCGGGGAATGTTACCGTGGGGAGCGATGACCAAGTCGCAAATTACACCTTCAGTGCAGATGCCGATGAGCCCGCCGAGCTCGTGGAAATCGAAGGAACGGTGACGCTCAAGAGCGACAGTAGCGCGACCTTCAATACGGATGTAAAATTCAGCGGTGTAACGCCGAGTATCGCCGGACTGGGCACGGTAACGTTCGGAGGGAAAATCTCCGGGAGTGGCGCGGGTTTGACCATTGGTGATGGGTCGAAGGCTACGGAGGTGCACATTTCCACGGCGGATAGTGCCGATTTCAAAAAGCATTTGGGTAATATAGAAATTAAGGAGAGCTCCTCCCTATGGTTGAGTGGAGGTGCACTGGACCAGACCAAAGGAGATACGGATGACTTAGTTGCTTCCGGGTGGGGTTCGGGGAATGTCGTATGGGGAGCCGGAACTGTGGTGCTGGACAGGGAGGGGTCGGTGGACATCGGAGGGCAGAGCAAGGCTCTGCAATACTTGATGGGTAGTTTTGCTGCGGCTAAAAGTTGGGCTCGCCCGGAAGGTTTAGCTGACGCATCCAACAACCTGGGGAATCTTCGTTTGCATGCAGGGACAACGGTCTGCAATGCAACAAATGAATACGGTGCGAATTTTATAGCCTACATCAACAACATTTGGGTAGAAGATGGTGCTTCTTTCATGATCGCTACAGCCTGTGATAACGGTTACAAGACGAATATGAACGGTGACACGCATATCTTCCACTTAGAAGGGAAGGGTCGTGGGGATGGTAATGCGGAGAGTGACTTTAATCACCGAACAGATGCAAACCTCCGCGGTGCATTCATTGTCACCAATAACCAGACGGTTGGGCTAGCGTGGAAGGTGATGTTGGAAGATAGTAACAGCGGTGACTCTGCGCCTTCTACTGCGGATATTCGTGTCGATGCGGGTTCGACATTAAATATCACCGGAGATTTTGATGCACAGAAGAATAGTCTGGTGAAGTCCGGTGGTGGGCTACTGAATCTGGGTTCTGTTTTAGCCGGAGCGGACCATGCGGGGAGCATAGCAGTGGCAGGAGGAACGTTGGAAATTTCCGGGTCAAAACCGACTGACGCGGACACCCTTGTAGCGACCACGGTTGATTTGGATAACAGCACGGGCGACGGCACGGGAACGTTCAAGGTGAGCGGCAGCGGGAAAACCTATACGGTGCAGAAAGTGGTGATGGGGGACGGTGCCACAAATAACGGCGGATTAAATGGCACCTGTAATGCTCATTTGACGGCGGGAGAAGGAACAACGCTCGTAGTGCAGGGCGACAATGGGGTAGCACTGCAAATGATGGGTGACAAAGCCGGGTGGATAGATGGTGGAGGTACGGTGCAGTTGAACGGAAAAGCGACGGGGAGTGGGCGAATAGTTGTCGGAGATGCGGGAACGAAGCTGATCGCCGGCGTGCAGTGGGATGACTACAGCGGCGGGCTTTATCTGCACGGTGGTACGCTGCAATTGGGAGCGGATGTACAGGTTGGCTGGTTAGGTGGTACAAACGATGGCTACGGTGGACACATTACCGCGAGCGATACAACAGATCGAACTATCACGGTAACCGGTAGCGGCGGTGAAGCGAAGGGGGTTGAAGCCGGCGAGCACGTGAAGCTGAAGATAAATGACGGCATAACGCAGAACTTGATCGATTTAACGGGGGAGGGCACACTGGAGTTAGGCGCGGGAGCCACGAGTACGGTTTCCGGTGAAAGTACCATCGGCAGCATCACCAATGCCGGTACGCTCAACCTGTACAAAAATAAGGAGCAGGTGACGCTGGAAGTGAACGGGAAGGTGACGACTACCGGTAATGGAAGTATTTGGCTTGGAACCGGTGGTGATACTTCCAATGCGAGCAGTGCTGTTACCGTCAACGGCGATCTGGAGTTGAACGGCAAGGATACGACATACCATGATTCACTCTACATTCAAGATGGCACCTTCACGGTGACCGGACAGATCAGCGGCACCACGAAAGGAGATGACGGCACGTGCGGGGATATTCGCATGAACGGGGGGACACTCAAGGTGCAGGGAAGCGGAGAAGCAGCCTACGACGGATGGTTGCTCATGCAGGGAAAGAGCACGCTTGAGTTGGGGAATGGGGGAACGGCAGGCAAGCTTACCGTGGGGGGAATTAACGGCAATTGGAACGGCGATGCTAAGACAGCCCAAGCTCTGGTGAAGGGAAACGGAGAACTCGTGCTGAATGTGGAGGACGGGATAACGGCGAACGGCAACGTCGGTTCCGGGCTCTATGGTTTGCTGCTTGTCGTCAGTGAAAAGGCACATCTTACCAAAGCAGGGAAAGGAACCCAAGTCCTCAGCGCACTGAAGACTGAAGGGAATGATGCCTATGTGGAGGTAACGGACGGAATACTGCAATTTAAGACTGATAATGCCATTCAGGAACGCACCGTCATTGATGTGAAAGACCTGCGCGTGACCGGAACGTCAAGTGTACTCGACTTTGCGCGGCAGGATTTGCCGAAGGTTGACGGTAGCAACAACCTCACGCTGAGTGGTGGGGGTAAGTTGCAAAGCAGTTACGCCGGGAGTGAGGATACGCAGTACAGTTTCGGGAGCCTGACCGTCGGGGAAGGCGGTGGAAGCATCGTTCAATCGGATTCCGCGAAGGGGATGCAGCGGTTCTCTTTTGATTCCCTCAGCGGGGAAGGCAACCTTGACCTGACGAAGGCATTCGGCGGCAAGGACGGTGCCACGAAACACAGCCTGAACCTAGGAGAAATCAAGGGATACAGCGGTACCGTCAGTGTCAGTGGGTTGGATAGCAACAATGAACTGACCGTCAAGGGGAACATCGTATCCGGCGAAGCGAAAACGCATGGGAAGATCGAGGTAACCGGAGACGGAGCAGTGACCCTGAACGGAGGGGGTGCCGTTCTGAAAAAGACCGGAGGGGAAGGCGAGTTCACCATATCGGATCTGAAGATAAGCAGCGGGCAGGGCTTACAGATGGACTACGCGGGCGGGAAACTGAGCATCACGGAGCTCACCTTGGAAGCGGGGACCGGTCTGTACTACACGGCGGCTGCTGTGGGAGAGGATGCCACATTGACGGAACTCGCGTTCAGTAATTTCTCGGTTCTGTTCGGCAGTGGTTGGAAGGAGGGGGATACCATACGGCTGGTAACGGAAGGCATAGACCGGGGCGGAGCCGTGGAAGAACTCTACTTGGGAATAATAGCGGAAAGTGCCGATGAAATCGCGAACTGGAGCGAGGAAGTCTTGGCGAAATACTTTATCGATGATTCTATCGGAGATCCTGCGGAGCTGCTGTGGAAGGAAGAGGGCGGGAAGCAGAAGCTCTATCTCTCCCTGCTGTCCACGGAGGAGGCGGTACGCTATTGGGACGGGGCGTGGGATGACGGCTCCGGACCGGGAGAAGAAACACGCGGCAACGGACCGAACAACAAACGAATGCAGGAACACGGCGACCTGTGGTACAAGGTCGATGATGCCGGAAAGCCGACAACTGACTGCGCGTGGTCGCAGATGGAACATAGGGACGACAGCACGGACTTCACGCAGAGCGCCCTGCAGCTCGGCGGAGAAGGCGGTAAGTGGAATCAGAACAAGATGAACTACGTGCGCTTGGGCAAAGGCAGCAGCAACGCCGGCATCAACGAAAAGGGCTCCAAGCTTACCGTGCTGGGCGGAAAACTGTACAATACAGACGCGAAGGCGGAGACCGGCGATGGAGCCCGCGTGTACATCTCGCTTTGGGCACCGGAGACAGAATACTTCCACCTGCTGGTGGGCGGCAGCTCCTTTGTGGGGAGCGGATTGACGGACGCCGGGTTCACGGGCAACACTCACATCCAAGTACAGGGCGGCACAGTAGACCACATAGTGGGCGGCAACCACGTGACGAACAGCGATGCATTCTTCGACGGCAACACCTACATCTCTGTCTACGAAGGCGGCTCGGAACACAACGAACAAGGTGTGCCGGATATGGATAAGCTCCACGATGATTTCGGCACGAACGTGCGCGGGGGAATCGTGGGCGGCAGCACTGTAACGTCTACCCACGGTACTCTAAGCGGGGAGGAGAAGACCTACGACTTCCTCGGGCACTCGCATATCTACATCTACACCGTGCTCCGGAGTGCGCGGGACGCGGCGGGGCATGCCGTCACCATTTCGGACGGCAACGGGAACGCTGCTGACGACACGGAACTCTACCACATAGTGGGCGGCAACGCGTGGATAGGGCTGCCGGCGGCAAATACGGACTGGAGTATGGTATTTTCCGGCAGCAGCAACATCACGATAGACCTGAGGCACTACCAAAACTTCTACCACAAGAATGCGGAACGCGGGGGGATGGATTTTGAAAAAGCCATCGTGGGCGGTAACTTCAGCAGCATCGGAGCATCCTCGGAGACGGACACAGGTACGCGCAGTACTCTGTTCGAGTACAACACCCACGGAGAAGCGGCGCAGCACCCGTACGCCGTGCAGATAGTCGTGAATGGGACCGCGAAGGACGGTACAAATGTTGCTTTCTTGGGCGGGATCAACGGTGCGAGTCGGCGCGACAATGCGGGAGCCGGTACAACGGTCTTTAACGCCGGCAGCAGTAAGGGCATCGACATTGAATTGACCGGCGGTGCGTACCGCAACTACGTGGCGGGTGGTTTCTGGTTCGGCGGCTCCCGCGTGGGCGACTCGTCCGGCGAGGAAACTCACGAAGGGAAGCTCACATCCGCTATCAACGTAAGTGCTACGGGCGGTGAGTACTGGCGCGTGGTGGGCGGCAGTGTCAGCTTCAACGGTACCGCGGGGTCCACGGGCGACACAACCGGAGACACGCAAGTGACGGTGAGCGGCGACGCGAAGTTCGGACTCGGGTGGGACCTTACATCCGGAATTCCGGTACAGGAGACGGCAGTGGGGCAGGATACGGTGGCACTTGTGATAGGCGGCAGTTACCTGCAGGATACGCAGGGCGTCTACACTCAGGACGGCAAGGC
>CAZJIH010000057.1:0-13649 GCA_964545935.1 uncultured Akkermansia sp.
TGCCGGGCGAGAAAATAAGGGGATGATACGCGTACACCAATTTGATAAAGTAGAGTTGGTAACGATATGTCGTCCGGAGGATGGGTACCGAATATTGGAAGAGCTTACCGGACATGCCGAGAGCATCCTGCAGAAACTCGGTCTGCACTACCGTGTTATCGAATTGTGCACAGGAGATATAGGATTTTCATCTGCAAAGACATACGATATAGAAGTATGGTCGCCCGGACAGGGTAAGTATTTAGAGGTATCGAGTTGTTCCTGTTTTACGGATTATCAGGCGAGACGCATGAAATTACGGTACAAGGATGCGGAGGGAAAGATACGCGTACCCTACACGTTGAACGGCTCCGGAACAGCACTGCCGCGTCTTTACGTAGCACTCCTCGAACAAAATCAGCAGACGGACGGCAGTGTTACCATTCCTCCGGCATTGGTACCGTATTTCGGACGGGAACGCATCGTTCCGCCGACAACCGCAAAATAAACGTAGGAGTAACAGAATTGAGCACCATGAACATGCCTATTTGCCTATATCAAGCTACGAATGAGGGAATCATTGTATCCACGGGTCCGGTACTTTGGCTCATTGTGGTGTTTGCGGTATTAGCTTTGGGGGTTGTCGCGGAGCGTCTCTTCTACTTCCACAGAGTCAATATCAATTCCGGTGACTTTTTGCGCGGGCTTTCCGCTCTGTTACGCAGCGGGCAATACAATGAAGCTCTGCATGAAGCGCGGCAACTGCCCGGACCCATGGCTAGGGTAGTTGAAGCCGTACTTACACGTCCGAAATTAGCACGCAGTGAATTACGGGAAATTGCTCTGGAAGCGGCGGAGTTGGAAGTTTACCGCGTAGAACGAAATATCCGCATATTGAGTGTCTGTGCCACGGTTATGCCTTTGCTGGGGTTATTGGGAACCGTTTTGGCATTGGCGGACTTTTACGAACAACCGGGAATTATTGACGGCGGAGCTTCCGTTCCTCAGATAGCATTTGCTTTACGGCGTGCCCTCTTAATCACCGCTATGGGCATAGTTCTAGCTATCCCGACCTACATTTTTTATATGTATCTGGCATCGCGGGTTCGTAAAATAGTCAATAGCATCGAACGAGCCGGGTTGGAATGCGTTCATATTATCTGCGATGCACGAATAAATAAATCAAACACCGTAACGACTGAATCCGAGAACCCTCCGTTAATCTAGGTTTAAGCATGCGACGAATGGGCACCAATCTAGCAAATACCGGTACAGCGCTTCTTGCGGTAGCCGGAGTGAATGTGTTTGTGCTGCTCTGTGCCTGCATTTTGTTGACGAGCTATCGTCCTTTACTTTACGGAGTGAATATTCAACCGGCGGATACACACTACGTGATGGAAGCATACGACCGCACAGGTTCACACGTTATTACGGTATCCCCCGGTGAAATTCCGAGATTCTTCCTAGAGGATCGCGAAATAGAAGGAGGATTGGACGGAATAGATACGGTACTTGCTGCGTGGGACTGCCCCGCTCCATCGCGTGTGACCGTGATTATCGCCTGTGATGAAGCTGTATCCATAGGAACTATTCAGGCATTAACTGACCGTATACTCCTGCATGGTTTTAACTGCGCCTTTTTCGGGCGACCTGCGAATGACTAATGAAATACGATCCCGCACATTTACTTTACCATGCCATGCATAGCAGGACGATGCGCAGCTATCTGACAGTGTTCATTGTACTGGCTGCAATTGCCGTAGGATGCATCATTGCGTTTGTTCGTGTAGAGGTCCCGCATTCGCAAATATCGCACGAAGAGGGTGTTATCATATACCGACAGGATGCTTTTACGCGTTTTCGGGTACGCCAGCATAGTGCCTTGCCTCTGCGTCTGCCGAATGCTATAGAACCTGCTGCTCAAATACCCGTGCCGAAGCACCCCATTTCTGCCTATCCACTCCCTCAGCTGCTGCCCCCTCCCCTCCCCTTACCATCTGCATCGGAAAATATTTCAGCTATTCCGGATGATGCTTATCTACTCGAATTACCACCGCTTCAGGATAAGAAGGAGGATGCACCATGAGCTCTATCATCCTCTCTCTTGATGATTTCTTTACCTTACTACTGATGGGTGGTGTACTCTTTGTTGTGGCAGTGATTATTCCGGTCCAAATCTCTTCAAAATTAAGACGTCGCCGACGTAAACGTTCCCGTATCACCTGCCGTATCTGCGGATTCCGCTTCCTTCTCCGTGATCCACATGCACCGATACGCTGCCCGCATTGCGGAACAAGAAATTGAACCACAAACCTTTGTGTTCCACCACGTAGTCTGCCCCTCTACCTTCCCGGTATATTTTTGATGGAGGATAGATACACTCCCGGGACGCAGGAGTTTTTTAATCGCAATGTCTGAAACGGATGCGGGAGAGTTAAAAGCTTGATGCGTGGAAGGGGGAAGATGCAGCGGACAAGTACGCGATCAAGTTCGGTCGTTGTTTTTCATAGAGCACTTGTAATATTCGCTGGATATTTTTCGAAAAGCGTGTATGATAAGTCGCATGCAGATGAAAGGTTGGAATTCGATTGAAATAGGGAAAGATGAACGTCCCCAAGTGTCTGAACAAGAAATTCTTGCGATGATTCAACAACTCGATCCGGATGATTACGACGATGCTGTACAACAATTTTTGGAAGAAGTAGAAGGCGGCAGAGAGAGTCCGGAAACCTTGCGGCACGCTGCTACTCTCCTTTTACAAGATGAAGTAGACTTAGCCCCCGAATTCAAAAAAATGGGTATTGAACCCGATGAAAAACTTATCGAAGTACTACTAGCCTTAGGTGCCGACCCAAATATCCCGAATGCGTACGGCGAGCTCCCTCTGCACTTGGCTGTTAAACACGGTTACCACTCCATTGTCCGCCTGCTCATACTTGCAAAAGTTGACCTTACTCTCCTTAATCACCAAGGGGAATCTGCCCAAGACCTAGCTACCGATGATAAAATGAGGGATTTACTCCGTTCGTAAAGTTATTGAACCACTGAACCAACATTCTTCCACGATGCTCACTACCCCACACGCAATTTACGATTTGAGATGGTTGCAAATAATGACACAGCTGTGGTGTGCGATTTCAAAGTTAGTTACGGAGCAAAAAATCTACAAAGAAAAAGGCAGGGGGATGTGTCGTGGAAGGATGTAGTTTAGTAGTTTATTTTTGTTGCGGTTTTTTGATACGACGGTCCATAGCGATACGCCATTTAACATCTGAGAGGGAACCGTAGAGGACGATATCGATCATAAAATCGGAGAGGATAGTAAGAGGTGCGAGGACAATGGTAGGTATACTGGAAATTTTTGGCCACAGGTTACCGCGTACCGTAAGAGAGTTTAGATCGATATCTGCATTGACACGGACGTTCAAATTGCTACCGATGGCTTTCATTCTATCTGTAAAGAGGTGACCGTTCTCGATGCGGAAGTTAGCGTGGGCTTCCTTAAGGTCGTAAGCAATAAGATGATTTACTCCCGGGATGTAAGCAGCTGAGCTGCTGGTAGAACCGACAGCACTACCTAAGTTTCTGAATATCCAGCTGAAGGCGCGTGTAAAGAAGCCTGGTTCTTGAGGCATACCTTGTTCTTCCTTAGCAGATTTTTCGAGACGCATTACGTGGTTGGGAAGATCTGTAATCATTTCTGCTACAGGTCGGAAGATGTTGAGTTTCATCAAGTCGCCTCCGATAATATCAGCGCTACCGTATGCAGAGAGAGAATTAACATCTGCGCGTGGTGCGCGGAAACGGATATTGCCGCTGCACAGTGCACGCGATTGCTCGCTCCCGTAGGAAGCTGCTATCTTCTTCATATCCATACAATCAGCTTTTACAAAACCGTCTAATGACGTTTGTTTTCCGGCGAAACCGATACGCACCACAGCGTCCAGTACACCGTCCCAACTTTTAGCATTCATGCGGTCCAGTAACACGTAATCATCTGCTAAGAAAATAAACCCAGAAAAGTTATCCAGTGGGATGGTAGTACCGATAAAGCGGAAACCGGCTCCTTTTTTCGAAAAGACGGAAATAACGCCGCTCATCGGAAGTTTACAATCATCGTATATGGGGAAGAGACAACGCTCTGTTTTTATTTTGACGGGATGAGGCAACTTTACATCTTTAAGAAAATCAAAAATATCCGGATAAAACATACCCAAGGAATAAGCCGGATAGACATCGCCGGCTACCTCCTTCAATTCTAGGAAACTCTTTTCCACATCAATTGTGATAGACTTACCGGTCAGTTCGGTTTTTTTTGTACCGGAACTCTGTTTATTGCGTCGCAGCCAAGGCGTGTTGTCGTATACGAGCTTTGCATCCGTGATAGTTACGACCGTTTCATCCGGTATAGGGGAACCATCCGCAGCTCGGCAATCGATGCAGACATGCGCTTTCACATCGCAGGAAGCGCGGTGCACACGGGTAAAGGGGGCGCCTCCTAAATCTCGGCGCACGCGTTCACGACCATCGCCGACATCTTCGATACCGTTCAATTGGTATTGCGTGTCGGTGAGGTTGACTTTGCAGAAAGAATCCACCCTTTCGCCGTTTGTGAGATCGATAGCGACACGTATATCCGATATAAGCGAGCCGGAAGATGAATCGAAGCGGAAATCGCGTATGATAGAGTGGGCTCGGCTGTTATCTAGGAGCTTATCTATTACATCCGGGCGAATGGTGCAGGTGCTGTCGTTCACAAAAATGACACCGGAAGAATTGCCCGATACGTGTCCGTAAAACTGTCCCGTAGCGTGTTCCACACTCAATTGTGCATTGAAGTTGAAGTCATTGCAGTCGGGTATGCGGGCGGCATCCACATAAGCATAGAGACCCACCGGCACACGTTGCCCGCGGAAAACAGGCAGGCGGTGCGGTGTACGTACCAATTGTGGTATATTTACGTGAAGCGCGAAATCCTGCACCTGCAAGGAAGGTTTGATACGCAATATACCGTATACATCGACACATTCCGGTATTTCGATATCCTCTAACTCGGTGTTCGCAATGTTTAATACCATCTCCGAAACTTCTTTCGGGAGATGTAATTTTAGTTCATTCAGTACAATTTGTTGAGGGTTACTCCAATCCGGGTGTGCCGAAATGAGAGGCGTAGCGGTTTCATTATCGCCGATAGTAACAGATATGCGACCATCGGTGTATTCTTTCAACTCGGCAGTTAATTTAACCTTCCCAATTTGCGTAGAACGAAACTCTACTGCGTCCAACGATGAGTCCAGATCGGCTGCCGAAAAGAGTTTTCGCATATCACCCAAGGGAACGATATCCAGTACATCATCTAGGTAAATATGCATGCCGTTCATGCGGACATCCCGGAGCCGCGCGGCAGCAGAGTCTATGTGAAGAGACGCCGAAGCTACGTGAAGAGACTCGGGAGAACGGAAAGACGGCATAGCGACATTTTCGGCTTGCAGCGTCATTCGCGGATTGAGAATCTCATAGAGGGGGTGGTCGGTATTCGACGCGGTACTCGTCGGCTGCGGCGTTTCGGCATCGGGAGGAGGGACCGCCTGCGCCGCGTACGCTGCCCCCGCTTTTACCGTAACCCGCTCCGCTTTATCCGGAATGCTATGCGTATTAAAATTTAAGTTATTGATAGTAAAGTCTAAATTGACATCTTCTGCATGCAGAGGAGGATGACCCGACTGCGCGAGCAGCTTCGTCTTATCTGCCTTCAAACTGACAATTACCTCTTGCATGCTACGCGGACGCAATTTTTCATCTTGGCGCACACCCGATAACGTAAGCTTGAGCTGTGGATTATCCAAGAGAACACCTGCGTAGGAAAGCACTTGGCTCTGCAAAGAGACGCGAAGATAGTGAACACTCGGTACAAAGTCTTGCCATACAGATTGTTGAGGTGAAAAGAGGGGAGCATCCAACTTTGCATTCAGAGATAGTATGATATTCTCCCCAAGCACCAACCCCTCCGGCAATTCTACTTTAACGCCGGGCGCAAGTTCATTGACTAACGTAAGTATACTTTGTACAGGCATATCAACCTGTAATTCAGCACGACCCAAACGATCTTTGGCACTCGCTGAGGCATGCACGTGACCTGAACCTACCTGCATATCCAGTTTATCTATACTAAAATTACCGTTATCGTAATAAAAAGAAATTTTTAGGTCATTAATTTTAGTTTGACGGACAAGCAAGGAACGTTGATAGAGACTACCACGCACACGAGCATTGCGCGGAGCAAAATCTTCACCAAAAGTAATATCCCCCATCAAATCGATATGAGGAGACTCCTCTTTCTTGTGACTGAATTTGGAGAGGTATCCCTTTGCTTGCTCGTTGCAGAGCGGTTGGACCATGGCGAGCAAAGCAGCCGTGCTCTTCATGGAAATCGACAAACGTCTCTCATCTAAGTCATAGGCTCCTTGCAAATCAATAGAAGCTTCCGGTTTTTCCGGAGAATCTGGATTAACGGTTTCGATATGTAAAGAATTTATGGTTAAGACATTTTTGCTGTAGAGGATGTCGGCTGAAGAACGACGGAAATGAAAATGGGAATCGAGGTCAAAGCGTGGGATCGTACCACGCACTGAGATACGGATATCTTGGTGCACATCGGCACGTATTTCTAGTTCCGGCGCGTCCTCCCCTTGCCAGTGCTGCATTTCAATTTTTTGGAAGATAGTATCTAGGATACCCTGATATTTTGAATCAGATTGTTGCAAAGTCTCCGGCAGCGGCTTAATTTTTTCTGTTTTGTTGCGAGCATCGATGGCGAGAGAGCTCACCTTGCTACGGAGTAATTCGGGGTCTAAACTACCACTGAGTTTTACAGTTATCCCCTGCACAGAAAGTTGACCGTTGGTTATTTGCACAAAACCATCCGGACCGCGTACTGCTTCGATACTCCTAACGTGTATACCCACCTTTTTCCCCATCGAGGTGCACGCTGGAGTGACTATATCCGCCTCGCGTACTCGGAAAAAAATCGGATCAATTTTCCCGCTTAGTAGACCGGCTACACTCACACCGGCTGTAGTACTACTAGCCTTTGCTAAATGCTGATGCCTAGCTGCATCGTAGAAGAATTCTATTTGGTCGACATGTGCGGCAAGTCCGAAAGTCGGCGCTAAACGTACAGCTCCTACCTTCATATATATCCCCTGTTGTGCCGCTACACCTTCTATATACCGCAGAATAAACTGCGGAAGCCCTACCGTACATAACCATACCACCATCAAACTTATAACTACTAAAAGAAATAAGCAAACCATCGGTAGTATTGAACCTTTTCGTTTTATGTGAATCTTACCCGACATACAACACTGAACCGTAGTCTTGTTGCCGAACCACTATTTGCGCTGCGGTTCAGTGTTTATCCAGTTCATCGAGCAAATTGACTATATCAACTCCGCGTTGAGCGGAATCATCGCGGCGAAAAGTTAATTTCGGAGTATTTCGTAAAATGACACGTCGACTCACGGCATTCTGAATACTACCTCGCGCGCGTGTTAATTTATCTATCACGGCAGATGCAGGTAGTTTACCTACGACACCTACCCATACACGTGCCTCACGTAAATCCTCAGTCACTTCTACATCGAGTATCGACACTATCGTCCCCGGCCACTCAAACTCGCGCTGCACGTATGTGCCGATCTCTCGCTTGAGTAGCTCATTCACTTTATCTAAACGATACTTAGCCATAAATAGGTAATAATTACAGAAAGGGGGGAACAATTCAGAGACCCGTGCCGCGGATGCGACCGACTTTTTTTCCATCAAAGCGGAGGGAAGAAGGGCAACGCAGCGGGGCAACTGTTCAAAGATTTTGTTTGATTTTTTCTAATACGTAGCATTCTATAACGTCTCCTTCTTCATAATCATCATATTCAGCTAAACGAATTCCGCATTCCAGTCCACTCCGTACTTCTTCTACCTCATCCTTAAATCGACGCAGGGTCGACATCCTACCGTCGAACACCACCTGACCGTCACGCAGTACTCGTGCTTCCGCAGTACGCAGCATTTTACCATCGGTTACATAAGACCCCGCCGCCTTCCCTTTGTTCAACTTAAAGATTTGTTTAATATCGGCGTGTCCCAGCACGGATTCACGTGTCTCCGGTTCCAACAGCCCCAACATGGCATCCTTTACCTGGTCAATTAGTTCGTAAACTATCGAATATATCTTTACCTGAACACCTTCTCGTTTAACTGCTTTTACGGCATTTGATTCTACTTTAACATTGAACCCGAGTATAACCGCATCCGAGGATGAAGCCAACAATACATCATTTTCCGAGATAGACCCCGCGGCAGCTCCGATAAATTGACATTCAACTTTTTCACTCTTAATATCTTCAATCGCTTTCCGAATAGCTTCGACCGAACCCTGTACATCCCCCTTCAAAAATAGTTTAAGGACGGCTTTACGGTTGCCCTCGCCTATCATGGTCAGTACATCCTCCATGCGAGAACGCTTCGGGATAGCCAAACGTTGTCGGCGAAGTTCATTCTGCCGTTCTTCGGATAATTTACGGGCGGAGCGTTCATTCTCCATTTCTACCAATTCATCACCTACATTCGGTGTCTCCGGGAATCCCGAAACTTCGGCGGGTAAACCGGGTAACACGCGTTTAACGCTTTCCCCCCGATCGTTCAGCAGTGTCTTTATCTTACCGGCAAAGGGCCCGCATATAAAAGGCATCCCTACTTTAAGTGTACCGCTCTGTACGATAACCGTCGCGGAACTACCCTTACCCTGTTCTACTTTGGCTTCAATGATAGATGCACGACAATTCGCGCGCGGATTTGCCTTTAATTCGAGTACCTCCGCCTGCAAACACAATAACTCCAATAGATCATCTATACCCTGTCCGGTTGTCGCGGATACATTGACACATTCAACATTCCCGCCGAAATCCGTGGGAACCAGTCCTTCTTCCGTGAGCTGTGTACGCACACGTGTCGGGTCCGCGGACGCTAAATCACATTTATTTATTGCTACTATGATAGTTTTTCCGGCAGCTTTTGCATGCATAATTGCTTCACGTGTCTGCGGCATGATACCGTCATTTGCGGCTACCACAAGCACCACAATATCCGTTACATCCGCACCGCGTGCTCGCATTTCCGTAAAAATAGCATGTCCGGGAGTATCGATAAAGGTGATGGTATGTTTTCCGTGCTGCACGGTGTAAGCCCCGATGTGTTGCGTTATCCCGCCCGCTTCCCCGGCTACTACCTTTGTGCGTCGTATGTAGTCAAGAAGCGAGGTTTTACCGTGGTCGACGTGTCCCATGACGGTAATAATCGGTGTTCGTGTTTTAAGTTTATCTTCCGGTTCTTCTTCAGGTGCAACCGCCTCCGGTTCCTTTACAACTTCGATCGGTGCTTTTACGCCGGCTCCTTTTTCGCGTTTAACCCGTTCGTAAACAAATCCGTGTTTTTCGCAGAGTGCTGCCACTTGGTCGCTGTCAATGAGAGTATTCGGATTGGCAAAAACTCCCATACGTACCAATTCCGCTATCAGCCGAAAGGGTTTAAGCCCCATAAGTGCCGCTATCTCCGCGACGGATACGGGTGCTTTTACATTGATAGACGAGCCTACCGGTAAAGGTGTAACGGCTGTCGCAGGGGTAGGCGGCTTTATCACCGTTTCCTTCGGTTTCTCTCGTACAACCGCTGCAGGCTCCTCCTCTACCTTCTCTGCCGCAGGAACAGACTCCGAAGTCGCTTCCTCTTTCTCCTCTTCCGGTCCTTTTTCCGGTTCCGGTTCCGGTTGACGTTTAATTGCGGGCATCGGTGCAAGCGCAACCCCGCTCGCTTTTTTTCGGTGCGGGGTTAACAAATCGAGCACTTCTTTACGCGGCATCGGCTTCGGTGCTTCCGGCTCCTTGGCGGGATTTGTTACCGATTCCGCAGATTCCGTCTCTACCGATTTTTTCTTTTTTTTGCCCCCTATTAAATCTAATACTTCTTTTTTTGGTTTTTCTCCCGGCATGTGATTATCTTAGGTTCTTTGTTACGCATTTTTTGCCGCTTGAAGTATCTTTTCTGCTAATTGTTCCGATATACCAAGCGTTTCCATCAAATCTTCTTTTTGTACATCCCATTCTGCGATATCCTGCCAACGTGTAAAACCGGCCTGTACCATAGCTATGGCTAATTCACGGGGTACTCCCAATACTTTTTCCAGTTCCGCCGCCGCTTCTCGTACCTGTTCATGCGCTCCGTCCGTTTCCCCCTTCCATGTGTCTACCCTTACATCCCACTTATCATCCCCGACGGATATCAACCGTGCCGTCAAACGTACATTCTGTCCGCGTCGTCCCTTTGCCCGTGCCGCCGCTTTATCATCTGCTACATAGACCGTTACAACCTTCTTTTCTTCATCAACATCAATTTGCACCGGCTCTATCGGTTCCAGAGATTCTTTAACCATGGTGCGTTTATCCTCCGAATATTCCAATACATCCACTTTCTCATGGTTAATTTCCGATACAACATTCTTAACCCGTGAACCCCGTATCCCTACACACGCACCTATCGGGTCCACATTTTCATCATTGCTCCGTACGATAACCTTCGTCCTATACCCCGCATCCCTTACTACATTTACTATTTCTATAGAATGTTCGGCAATTTCTATCACTTCATTTTCAAAGAGTCGTCGTACTAATTCCGGATGACTCCTCGATAGTATCAATTCATGCCCGCGCGGACCGTCAGAAACCTCTAACACATAAAATCGCATCGTATCCCCGGCATTGTATTCTTCTCCGGGTATCCTTTGCCTTCCGGGTACTATCCCTTCATACTTTTCTACTTCTACTATTACATCGCCTTTATCATACCTCTTTACCGTCCCGGTTACAACTTCGCCTATCCTATCCTTAAATTCTTCCGCCAGCATCTCCTGCTCCGCGCGTCGTATCCTCTGCTGCATCGTTTGCCTGGCCGTTTGCACCGCTATCCGTCCGAAATCTTTCGGTGTAACATTTACACTGATTACATCCCCTATCTTTACCTCCTTCCCCTTCGCTTCATATACACCTTTTATCAATGAATACGGTACCTCGCTGAATTTATCCTTCAGCTCTTCATCCGCTACCACTACCATGTCCGCCTTTATTTTGACTATCCCCTTCTGTGCATTGATTGTAGCTCGTAAATTGTGCAATTGATCCGAACCGGGTACCATTTTTCCGTATGCCGTTAAAAATGATGCTTCCAAAGCTCGCATCACACGTTCCCTCGTCAGCTCACGCTCACGTACATAGTATTCTATCAGGGCTGTTATATCTGAACTTGCCATGGTCTCTCTGTCTCATCGTTTCTTGTACTCCCTCCGACCCTCCATAAAAAAAGAGCGGGCCCATCAACCCGCCCCAATCTCTTTTTCAGACCGGAACTCGTACTCCTTCTATACTACCCCACAACCACCACCTACGTCAAGACTTTTGTGAAAAAAATACAACTTTTTTCATCCGTTGAACATCTGAACCACATTCGGAGAGGAAGGCATCGAGCGGGCTTGCGGCTCAGCGGCATGAGCAGCGGTTCAAGGTGATGCGGTTCAGTGACCTTTCATAGAAGCTATGTATACGATTCCCGCTTCTTCATCAACGGTATACACAAGCCTATCTCTCTCATTGATACGACGTGACCAATACCCTGTTAACTCATATTTCAAAGCTTCGGGTTTTCCTCTGCCAACGTAAGGAGTCACTGCTATTTCCTGTAAAAGCTCACCTATTTTTATCGCGGTTTTTCTGTCCGTATGCCACCACAGACGTCTTTCTAGGTCAACCCTTTCGGTCAGTACTATCTTCATCCCAATCCATCCCTTTATATTCGACAACTTGACCATGCTTTATCTGCGCAATGGATTCGAGCAAGTATCGCCGATCTTCCGGATCAGAGAGTAGAAATTGCGTTTCTTGTTCCGAAGCCCACTCACTATACGGTATCATAATCACTCTCCCCTTCTGTCCCCGAATGATTACAGGTACGCCCCCTTCTACGCAATCCTCTACCACTTGCGCTAGATTTTGAGAAGCTTCTTCATAACTTATCGTCGCCGGTGTCATGCCCCCTTTTATACCTTTTCCCGGCACATGTCAAGCATTAAGTATAATTAGTTACGCCGCAAAGCTGAACCACTGAACCGCAGTCCTGCTGCCGATCCGCAGGCTCGCTGGTACAGTCTCACAACATAGGTAACACATTTGGGGGAAATAATTGTGGTGTATTATGAGGCGACAATGGCGTACTAATGATATGCCATGGGAAACAAGAACAAGAGAAGAAATGAGACGAGAATTCATGAGAGAATTTACAGAGGAGGGAGCGAATCGAGCGGAGGTATGTCGCAGCTACGGTATAAGTCGGAAGACCGGGTACAAGTGGTTGAAGAGGTATAAAGAGGAGGGGGAATCAGGGTTAAAGGAGAGGTCGCGTGCGCCGTTGACGAAGAGGGTAAAGCTTGAAGAAGAGGTGATAACGCGTATGGTATCGATACGGGTGAAGCATCCGAGTTGGGGAGCGGAGAAGATACGAGCATGTATGAAGAGGGAAGGCTATAAACCGTTACCCGGGAGAGCGACAATTAACAGGATACTGAAGAGATGCGGCATGATAAAGGTAAAGAAGAGGCGGCAACGGGTAAAGAATGTACGAATGGAGGGGACCGGGAGGAGGGTAGAGGAGGTAAATGAGGAGTGGACGATAGATTTCAAGGGGTGGTGGCTATCGAAAGATGGGAAGCGTAGGTGTAACCCATTGACGATAAGAGATGCGAAGAGTCGGTATATATTAGGGGTAACACTGTTAAGAGACATGAGGGAGGAGACGGTGAAGCGAGTAATGGAAAAGGTATTCAGGGAATACGGATTACCTGAAAGGATACGAAGTGACTGTGGTAGTCCGTTTGCGAGTGTACAATCGATATTGATGATAAGTAAGTTATCAGCATGGTGGATAAAACTTGGGATAGAGCCTGTGAGGGGACGCGTTGGGTGTCCGCAGGACAATGGAGGGCATGAAAGGATGCACTTAGACATGAAGAGGGAGTTAGAGGAGATGCGGGTAGATGAGCAGAGTGAGATAGACGAATGGGTGAAGATATTCAACAACGAGAGACCGCATGCAGCGCTCGGAGGGGAGACGCCGAGGGAACACTATAGGAAGAGCAAGAGGCGGTATACCGGGGAGAGGGAATATGAATACGAGGGGATGGAGGTACGAGTGATAGACCGGCATGGGGACATAAGGTTGAGAGGGATGGATTATTTTGTAAGTGAAGCGATAAGGGGGGAGCGAGTTGGGGTGAAGGAGATAAGCGAGGGAGTATATGAGGTATGGTTTTGTCAGTACAAGATGGGGATGATAGATGCGAACATAGAAGCGTTTATACCTGTACAAGAGAAGGGTGAGAAGCTGCGAATGGTAAAGGGGAGAGTTGCGAAGAAGAGCGATGGCGGCGGGGAAGATGCATGGGGAGGGAAGTGAAAAAGGGGGTCAATCCGAAATTGTATAGAATTCGGATTTCTTGGCTCGCAGCGTCAATCGCGTCATGACACTTTGAAACATAGGACACATGTCCATACAAACTGCCTTTACTCTTT
>CAZJIH010000058.1:0-13525 GCA_964545935.1 uncultured Akkermansia sp.
GACACCGATGTGTGAATTGCAACTCTGCGTCTACGTATTTGCAATACGTGTGTCATATACCCTAACCCTTTAAATATAAAAAGCAGACAAATATGATAGCACATCAAATTCACCTTCGGAAGTAAAATTGCTTCTCCCCGCTCTATCCCTGTACAAAAAAAAGAAAAAAAAGTTACAAGAAAAGCTTGACACACGTATTGCAAATACGTATACTGGTTGCGTTCTGCGGGGCACGAGGTGCACGCTTGTTGGTGCCTAGGGTCTCGGTGTAAGGACATGTGTTAAATAAACAGCGTTATACTATGAAACAAAAAGTATTATATACAGCGTTCATGCTCGTGGCGGGCATGGTAGCGAACGGGGTAGAGCAACCTGATGCAACCGTAGCGGACCCTACTTTGGCATCATCTGACGGGACGACGACTGCATCTATGCAGCAGGGTCCGCAGGTATCGGAAAACGTAACGGCGGTACGGAAAGAAGGTGCGGAAGCGGAGGAGGTTCCGTGGCCGCGCGGTGTATTTACGGATGTGACAGTAGGGACACAGGGTATCGGCGGAGATATCGGATATTCTTTCAACAAATATCTGAAACTACGTGTTCGCGGCACATATTTTCCGAAGTATGAACGTACGGATGACTGGAACGATATTTCCGTGGATAGCTCTTTCAAGAGCAATAGCTGCGGTTTGATATTAGATTTTCATCCGTGGGGAGACACTTTTCGTCTTTCCGTAGGTATCAGTACCACTACTCTCAAGGTAGAAGCAGATGGTTCCATGAACGAGCGTTACGGTTCAATCTTCGGAGATGGGGGGAGGACATACCATCTCGGCGATACGGAGTACAGACTGGCAGGCGGCAGAATCGGACATGTAAGAGGTAAGTACGAGTGGGAAAAGTTTCAGCCGTACATCGGCATAGGCTGGTCGTGTAGTTCAAAGAGTAAACATGCTTGGTATTTCACAGCTGATATCGGTGTAAATATCATGGGTAAGGGTGATTTAAGCGTAAGTCACGATGGTGTAATAGAACAAAGGAAAGGCGGCGGTAATTGGGAACCTATAAATGATGCTGACCTAAAAACCGCTCTGCGTGATGAAGGGGAAGACGTTTTTGAGATAGCAGACAAAATTGTCGTGTACCCGGTGATACATCTGGGTGTAGGTTGCAGATTTT
Organism: uncultured Akkermansia sp.; assembly: GCA_964545935.1. GTDB lineage: Bacteria > Verrucomicrobiota > Verrucomicrobiia > Verrucomicrobiales > Akkermansiaceae > Akkermansia. The sequence goes on from CAZJIH010000058.1 coordinate 1,180, forward strand.
AGTCGTATCCGTATTCGGTACATCGCAATACATCGAACCGCAGTCCTACCGCCGAAACCGTTCACTACTTGTGTAGCGGTTCGGATGTAGGGCTGAGGCGTGCTTCCCAGGCGGCAGCTTCTTTTTCAGCGGTTTCCGAATGTTCTCCGCTGCGTAACAGGCGAATCAGCAAGGAAATAGCTTGTTTATTGCCCTGACCGGCGGAGAGGCGGATGAAGCTCATCCCCATTTTTTCATCCTTCGGCACGATGTTACCCTGTAACAGCATAATACCGTACACCAGCTGCGCCCTCATTTCACCCCCGCGCGCGGCAACGGCGTACCACCGAGCAGCTTCACGTTTATCCTCGGTGACACCCATTTTCCCGGTCGCGTACAAATTTCCTAGGGCACAGGCAGCTCTTGCGGCAACACTCGGCACCCCGGAAGCTACAGCTTTACGCAATCGATCGAGACGTTCCTGAGCGGCAGCCGGTGTATCATCCGAACCCGTAGTACCCAAGTAGAACTGAGCTTCGGCGATACCCGCCTGAGCCGCTTCCCGCCAATAGTTGATTGCGAGTTGTTCATTTTTAGGGACATTCAGACCTCGTGCGTGGATTAACCCCATATACACCAAAGCTTCCTTGCTACCCTGAGCGGCAGCCATAGAAAACCACTTGAGAGCTTCTTTACCGTCCGGTTTTATACCTGCTTTGCCGCCTTCCAGGTATATTCCTCCCAAGTCCGTTTGTGCCTGTAAATGACCGGCTTCGGCAGCGCGTCGCAACCAAATGAGAGCTTCTTCGTATTCGGAGGAATCGTGTTCGACATTAGGTTGCAGGAGAGCACGAACGCGTTCATACATCTCCTGAGCAGTCTGCGGTTCCTTCACTTCTTCTTCACGTTTACAACTCACCACGCAAAGTATGCAGGTAAGAATACCGAACGCAATCGGACACACCGTTTTCATGTCACCAGTGTACCACAAAACTCCCGCTTCCGACAAGTTTTTTCCGGCGCGACATTGCGCGTGTCTTAAATCGTCAATCCTCCGACATCAAAAGGGCGATCTCTTCCCGGAGTTTACCTGCCGCAGAGTCATCGCAAACCGCTATGCTTTTAACTTTATCGGGAAAGCTACTTTACCGGGGCATCCGTCTGTACAGTGAGACGCGGGGTAAGGATAACGCGGGAATAGTAACCCGGTTGCACATGGGTACGCGGCCAGACAATGCAGTCGGACAGCTCGGTACCTGCCGGGATGACGGCATCTCGACAGACCACGCAATCCTCGCTCAGGGAAGCCTTCGGCGAGATTACCGCCTCCGGGTGAATACGCTCGCGCGAAGGGATATCCAGCAAAGCATTCAGGTAATCCGCGGGAGTACCCAGTTCGTACCAACTCCCCCAATCCGCGACTAATCCTCCGACTGACCCACGCCGGATAAGCTCCGACCAAATCGGAACGATCGAAAAGGGCGTTCCCTCCGGTATATCCGGGAAAAATCGGGCAATTTCCGGCTGCATAACGTAGATGCCGGCGAATTGATACGACCCGGGGTCAATGCCCAGAGCATGTCTTATATCCGTTACACGGTGACTCTCCGGGTCAAATCCTACATTCCTTTTACCATCGACACTACGAAGGGCAAGTGTCACCATATTCCCCGCGCGACGGTGCTCCGCCAGCAAATCAGCCACCGGGAAATCACAGAGAATATCGCCGTTCTGCACGATAAGCGGTTCATCCTGTCGTACGCGATGCAAAATTTTACGCACACCGCCCCCGGAATCCAGGGGGGTGTCCTCATGACTCAGAAACACGGGACAATTCCTGTACTGAGGATTCGGAAAGGGGAAGGCACGCTCCCACATTACCTCTAGGTGAGAGGTATTGACGAAAAATTCGGAGACTCCGGCACGCATCAAACGGTCCATCGAATGGCAAATAAGCGGCTTCTGAAAAACCGGGAGGAGCGGTTTAGGGACGATGAAAGAAAGCGGTTGCAGACGCGTACCGAGTCCTGCTCCTAGGATAAAAGCCTGCATAGTGGAGTGCGGGATTTCAGGAAGTTGCCGGCGATGAGTGATTACGGCGGAGTCGACGAATGACACGCCAAAGTACCCACACGAAGAACACCACACCGAAGATAGCCACCAAGGGAAGGAGCAGTGCTAACACCGACCCTACGGTCGAGAGTACATTCTCCGCCGACGCGACGAGAAAATTACCCGTACCGGCGGTGGTAGTTGTACTTGCTCCGCGCGCAGCCGTCGTACCCGCCTGAACTACTCCGGCAGCGCCGGACCCAGCAATGATACCGATAGCCCATTGAGCGACATCCGGCATTTCCGGCAGAAGTCCCGCCGTGATGACGGCACCCGCCGCCAAAGCAAGCGGGCCGCTCACCGTATCCAGCAAATTATCCACGGCAGGGATGTAGTAGGCGAGTACCTCGACCACGGATGCTGTCAACAAGGTATACAAGGCGGTGTTACTGCCGATCCATGCTAGGTGTTCATTGACCGTATATCCACCGAAATGCACGGCTATAGACAGAGCCAAGAGGGGCAGAAATACGCGGAAACCGGCTGCCGCCGATAACGAAATCCCCGCGCATAACGCAATGAGTAAATTCATCTGTTCCATAAGATTGTCAACTTTGTAACTTTTCGCAGAAATGAGCCATTTTATCGCAGGCTTGTTCCAGCAGATCAAACCCCGTAGCGTAGCAGCAGCGCAGATAACCCTCACCACACGCACCGAAAGCCGTACCGGGTACAGCCGCGACACGCTCATCGCGCAGTAAACGCATCGCAAATTCACGTGAACTCAATCCGAAACGCTTTATGCTCGGGAAGGTGTAAAAGGCGCCGCCGGGTAGATGACAATCCATACCCATATCATTGAATCTCTTCACGATATAATCGCGTCGGCGGTGGTAACTTTCCCGCATTTCTTCCATAGCCGGTTGTCCGTTTTTCAGAGCCTCCACCCCGGCTTCCTGGCTCGTGATGGAAGGACATATCATCGTGTAGGAGTGAATCTTCACCATTTGGTCAATGAGCTCCCTCGGTCCGCAGGCATAGCCCAGCCGCATCCCGGTCATAGCAAATGCCTTAGAAAAACCGTGCAGCAAGAGGGTACGTTCCTTCATACCGGGCAGCGACGCAATACTTGTGTGCTCTTCCCCATCGTAGCGTAATTCGGAATAAATTTCATCCGTTAGTACAACGAGGTCATGTCGGCGGCAGATATCCGCGATTTGTCGCAGGGTATCCGCGGGTGCTATCGAACCGGTCGGATTGGTCGGAAAATTAAGCATGAGCACCTTTGTCTTCGGAGAGATAGCCGCTTCCAAGCGCTCGGGGGATAAGGCAAAAAGATCGTCTATACTCGTCTGCACCGGCGTGGCCTGTCCGTATGCCATAGCTACTGTCGGCGCATAGCTTACATACCCCGGTTCATGGTAAAGTACTTCGTCTCCGGGGTTCAGCAAACACCGCAGGGCTAAGTCTATCGCCTGACTCACCCCTACCGTCGGCAATATCTCGCACAACGGGTCATATTCGACACGGAAGAAATCCTGCACATACTTTGAGATAGCTCGGCGCAGGGTCTCCAATCCGTAGTTACTCGTGTACGTGGTGTGTCCTTTTTCGAGGGAGTAAATAGCGGCTTCGCGTATGTGCCAAGGTGTCACGAAGTCCGGTTCTCCGACTCCTAGGGAGATAATCCCCTTGCTACCGATAACCAGGTCGAAAAATTCTCGGATACCCGAGCGCGGTAACTCTTCTATCTGTCGCGAAAGTTTATGATGCCAATTCATAGGTCAGGGTGCGACGCTGATGCGTTCGGAAGTCGGTGGTGTGTCGAACATTAAGCCGTTGAGTTTATAGGTTTTCAGACGGAAATGCGTTGCCGTGGATAGAACGCCTCCCATGCTCGATAATTTATCGGTGACAAAGCGAGCTACCCCCATCAGATCTTTCGCTTCTATCATAATGAGGAGGTCATATCCGCCCGACATCAGGTAGCAACTGCGCACTTCATCAAACCTCGCTATACGTTCTGCCAGGCGATTGAAGCCGCCCTGTTGTTCCGGGGTACAGCGTACTTCAATAAATGCCGCTACGCCCACAGAATCATCGTTCACCACAGTCCGGTAACCCACAATGCGTCCCTCCCGTTCCAGCGCTTCGCGCGTAGCTTTCACTTCTTCTATGTCCGCTCCGAGTCTATCCGCAAGCTGTCGATCACTCAACCGCGCGTCCCCTTCAAGTATTTTCAACAACGCTTCCGTTTTCATCGCCGCTTAGTGTAGCATATTTCCCGCCTTTTGGCAAGAAGCGTCACATCGTTTATCAAAAAAATTCGAATTCGTTTTTTTGAGGAAAAATGCAATTTTTGGCTTGTCAACCATACCGGAAATGGGATATACTGATTGCGTCAACGTAGTGCGACGGAACGTGTCGGCTGAGTAGTCGGTGAGTTCTCCGCATTCAATGGCTCTATCAATTATTATCAGATCATGAAACTTCACCTTCCGAAGGGACTCCGCAAGGCTCTCTTGGCTTGCCTTGCTTCGCTTTCTGTCACCTTGCCGTCTACACTCGGCTCGGTCTCCGGTATTGCCGTTATTTCTATTCTGGCAAGTGCTCGGGCACATCTACAAGCAGCTGACATACCTGATTACGGGACTGCCGAACCGTGTCAGACAACTCAGGATGTGAGCGGTAATAAGTGGTTGAAAGGAGTGACGAAAGACCACACAATCAATGTAAAAGCGGGCACGAATCTAAAACTATCGACCACGGGTGAGAACGGACCGACATTGAACCTAGACGGAGCAATCAACTCGCTCTACTTTACTTCCGATGAGATGAATACTTCCGGTAATAGTGGCAAAGGAACATTTATGTTCGGTTCAGAAAAGTGGAATATGAACTCCGGCGCGAGTGTAGCCGACATTTATGTTGACAATGCTGAGCTGTGGTTTGATGACGTCGATACAGATTTGGGCAATGCAAACGTCCACCTAAAGGGACAGACAGATGTTAACTCATATTCCGGCGCACTGCGCGGCAGGAATAGTGCAACGATAACGATAGGCGGCAGTCTCGATGTGATGGGGGATACTCTCATCTCGTTGCAATCGAATTCAAACGTTATTGTCAATGGCGAATTAACCGGCACGGGCGATCTCCTCATCGGCGCATACCGCGATATTGGAAATGGTGCTGTAAAATTACGCGCTGGCGGTACCCTCGCGGGGCAACTTGTCTTCTGGGGAGAAAATGGTATTTCTTCGCGGCTTGTACTCGGGGCACCGACCGCATCGCAGGCACTTGCGGCGGCAGAGGGTGGTGTTACTTTGACAGTGGAAGGACTGTCATCTAAGACGGAGACAGAGGGGGAAGGTGGGGTCATTTTGGCAGATGGCGAAGCGACTTTGGTGCTCAATGGAGGTGAGACATACACCTACAGAGGGACAATTGACACGGCTACTGCGTCGGGAGCTGATGGAGGAGGGACACCTTCATACTTGAACCTAACAGTGCAACTGGGTGATGGCGGTAAGCAGGTACTCAGCGGCGATGCGCACCTAAAGAATCTGACGGTTAGCGGTGGCACATTGGAGGTGACGGGGAATCTAACGCTCAATGTGGGTGGTACAAGTGATAAACTTGTCGTCAATGGTGCGAATGCCTCGCTTGCGGTTTCCGGGAGCATTTTCGTGACAAGTCCGGGTGGTTCTGATGATGGAGCAGTGAAAGTAGTCGGTGGAAGTACATTGACCGCTGCGTCGCTATCCGGAAATAGCAATAACAATGATGCGTATTTCAAACATGGACATGCTCCGGCACTAACAGTGGGGGAAGGAGAGGGGAGCGTTGGGAAGGTGGTAATTGGTGATGAAAAAACTCAGGAAGCACTCCTACAGGTGAAGCATTTAACAGTCGCCGGCACAGAGAGCAGTGTGACGGTGTGGGGTGATTTATCATCCAGCTATGGTGATTCAAGCACCATAACCGGTGGCACCGTGAAAGTATCAGGTGGTATGGTGCAAAAGGGGACACTCACCGTCAATGGCGGCACGTTAACAGTAGGCGGATACTATGCAAATGCGAGCAATGCGACAACTGAGAACGGAGGTGCCATTGCATTGAGCAACGGTGGCAGCATGGCTGTAGGCGGGGGACTGCACTCTGCGGCAGTGGAATTAACCGGGGTAGATGGCAAGCAGAGCAAGCTGACATTGTCATCGGAAGCACAGACTGCTACGGAGAACACCGTCGGGACAATGACGCTCGGGGAACACAGTATGGTAGAATTGGGCGTGAACCAAACTTTGACGGTGGATACCTTGGCGCTAAATGCAACGGCGGGTAATGCGCAGTTGAAACTGACTATGACACCTGATGGCAATAACCTGAATGTAACTCACTTGACGTTAGGAGAGAATGGGAAGTTGAGCATTATCTTGGACGGTGCAGCCGATTGGATGGGGCAACATACCGAGAAAGATGCTAAATATCAACTCTTCAATGAGGGAAACTTTACGGCACTGTGGAGTGAATTTTTGCAAACGACACCCGGTGAATCTCCGAATGACATTTTCGAGTTTATGGACGAGGAAGGTAGTAACTTGAGATGCACGCTAAGCGATAATGGTGCCTTGCTGTTCAGTGCGTCAATTATATGGAACGGAGGTGAAGACGGTGTGTGGAATGCTGACGATAGCTCCGGTCATTGGGAAGATGGAACGCATCCGGATGCGGAATCCTATGTGGCATTTACTGATGATGTCCCGGAAAGGATGCGGCGCGTGCAATTGGATGGGAATGTGGCGGTGAATGGAGTGGATGTAATATCCGGGACGTACACCTTTACGAATAGCGAGAAGGGGGGTAGTTTAGCAGCAAATGATTTGACTGTAAAAGAAAACGCAACACTCAATCTGCAAACAACACTTAAGGAGGGAACTGAAGGCGGCATGCGCGTGATACTGCAGGGCAAGTTGGATGTACAGGATGGAGCGAATTTGGAGGGAAATGTGAAGGTGCAGTTCAACGGAGGGACGCTGCTGTACACTGCGAGCAGCGCGACAACTGATATCGTGAGCGACAGTGTGGACGCGGACAGGAGTACGGGGATGGCGAAGGTAGATGTGGCAGACGGAGTGAGTGGGAAGTGGGGGAATGAGGGGACTTCTGTCGGTACCAATGGTGGTTTGAAGCTGGCATTGGATGGTAATAAGGATGGGCAGGGGATAGTAAAGAGCGGAGCGGGTGAATTCACTTTGGCTTGGCGGGGTGACGCGCAGGAACATGGCGGCGCACTTACGGTGAACGAGGGGACACTCAAGTTAGAGGTAAGTGGGGGGACGTCAAAGCTGACCGGTAACATCACCGGTGCGGGAAGGCTTACGATTTCCGGTGGCAGTGTGACCCTGAGCGGTACCAATACTGTGAAAGAAATCGAACTTGGTACCGGGTCGACTACAACGATATCCGGCACAGAGTCTTTGGGCTGGACGGAAACTACGCTCATCCTCTCCGGCGGCAAGCTTGCCGGGGTCGGAGGTGGAGCGACCGCGAGCGCGGGTACGGTGAAAGCGGAAGAAGCTGCAACAGTGGGCAATGTAACACTCACGGGGAAGGTCACCGGCGATGCAAACCTGACGGCAGAGAAAGGTTCAACCGCCGGACTCAGCGGCGACATCACCGAGTACAAGGGCATGCTGAACACCGAAGCGAGCGGCACGTGGAAGCTGAGTGGAGGGGCTACGGAGGGAGCAGTCGGGGTAAGCGTGGGAGGCAAGGGTACCGTGCAGTTTGACGGAGTTGCTACGTACGGCGGGAAGGTGGATGGGAATGTGACGTTGGACGGGCTCGTGGGATTGACAATCGTTTCCGGCGACACATCTACCGGGGCTAAATTGAAGGGCACGGTTACGCTGGGAACCGCGGGCAAACAGGCGCGGTGGAACGGTTCTGAAGTATTAGGCGGTACCATCACTCTTGCCAATGTGACACTGGCAGAGAAAGGCTTTGGAGCTAAGGAATCGGATGCTAAGATATACGTAAAGACATCTGAGGCATCGGCACCGCAGGGTGCGGCGCTTTACGCAGCCGGAAGATTGCCGGTAGGCGGTACCGTAGATGTCAACGGTATGGAAGCCGGGAAACTGGATGGCATTACGATCAATGCGTACGGGCAATTAACGGGACTTACCGGCGAATACAAAGCGGCTACCGATCGAGAGCTTAGCTTACAATTTTCAGCTGCTAACGTAGATACCTCTGCGGCACCTACCGAAGGGAAGAAAGCACTCATCGTGGGACAGAATGAAGAATTTACCCTCGATGCGAGCAGCAATGCTTCACTGGACATAACCTATGCCGAAGCTGATATATTTACGCTACTCAAAGAGACAGAGACTGATGAAGCATCCGGCACGGTTTACTTGCACCTACTTCAAGGTGGTTCCTTGCTCCTCGTGGATAATTTTTCCATCGACAGTCTCGTGAGCAGCGGTATGCTCAGTGATCTGGTAGACGAGTTTAAGCTAGGACAAGATAAAGAGAACAGCGGTAATATCGTCATGACGGGACGTGTAGGGGATGTATTTGTTGTACCGGAACATGTACAGACCACGATAGATGCGGCTATGCTACAGGACATGAAGGCGACCGTATTTGCTACCGGTAGAAGTGCGACGTTTGCAACCGATAGTAAAGCGACGATACCCAATTTATTGGGAGGACTGGGGAGCGCGATGACGTTGCGAAAGAGCGAAAATGCGACATCGGGAAGAGTCACTTTTTCTCTACGCAATTCCCTTGAAAAGGACATAGCTGAAAGCGAGCCACCTTACCCGGAATTCGGTGGTACAACCGTACACGGACAAAATACTACATTTTTGGGTAGTATCATTGCGGACAAGGGGGTAGATATTGACAAAACGGGCATGGGTACATTGACCGTAGGCGATGCGTATACCTTAGCGGACGGCACGACGACACTCCGTGAAGGAGCACTCGCGCTGCAAGGTAAGGATAACAACATGGAAAATCTGGCTTTTGCCTATACCACGAAACAGGATGCCGAGCAAGAATTGCAGCGTGGGCTAGTGTTGGACGGCGGGACGACTACCATCAACGGTTCGATGTCGGACACCGAAAACACGGAAGACGGCAATGAAGTACATCTTCGAAACGGAGCGAAATTGGTACTGAAAGGTGCAAGCGATTTGAAAGATACCGATATTGTTGGGGAAACCGGAGGCGGCACTATCGTACTGGAAGGCACTGATGAAAAAGGGGCTGAATTGTCACTTGGCAGCGGGGTACTCTCCGGAGTGGCAGTACAACTTAACGGCAAGGAAGGTAAGGAAGGCGAGAAACCTACGAACCCCGTACTCGACATAGGCAGCGGAATAAGCAGCGTGACTACGCTGAGCGGCAACGGTGTGCTGAAGAGTAAAGACGAAGCCGAGCTTTCTGTGAGCAGGGACAGCACGTTTTCGGGCACACTGAGCAGCAATGAGTCGGACGGAGCTGCCGGGAGTCTGGTGGTGAAGAAGGGCGCGAACTTCACACTGGACAATGTAAAAACTACAGCCGAGAATCCGTCGCAGGGGTGGGGTATAAAGTTGGAAGAAGGCGCCGGTTTAACCATTGATTTGAGCGAGATGGGGGCAAAGGAACACTTGACACTCGGCAATGTGGACTTAGGAACCGGCAATACCACGACTATTCAACTGAATACGGATACCTACAATGCATCCGGTGATGGCTCGGATACTATTTGGGGCAACGCCCTCACCTTCGGCGACAATTCGACCATCGTACTAGAAGCAGTAGAAGGAAGGGATTGGGATACGTACAGGGAGTTGACTCTTGGACGCTTCAGTGATATTCAAAAAGACCCTGCTGAATTGAACATTCAACTCAAAGGAGATGCTTTCCTCATGTTAGAAGTGAAGGAAGTCATCGTAGAAAGAGATGGTTCAGTGAGGTTGGTGCTGGATGAAACCGAAGAAAATCCTTTCTTGCAGGCTATTCCGCACGGAGAAAAGAATGCGAAGGCAGGCGCGGTGATGGCGTGGGAATCGTTACGACATAAAATCGATGCTTCATCGCGGTACGATGTACTGACGGCTGACCCAACCTCCGACTACGCGCGCGCTATGCACGCACTCCTCAATATGGCGGATTCCAATGCCCCGGGCATGGAGCGTTCGCTGACCGCCGTGGCAGGTGCTTCCATCTCGACCCTCGGGCCGGCTGTGACCGAGGATGTACACCGGCAACTGAATGCCATCCGCAACCGCATGACCACCATGGCCAATGAAGTGACCGAGGAAACCTACGACAAGCTTCCGCTTTGGCACGCGTGGATCAACGCCGAGGGCAATTACCACAAACTGGATGCTGATTCACTCGCGCCGGGGTACACGCTCAACAGCTGGGGCGGTACTGTGGGGGTGGATGCCGATGTTTCCCCGCATATCACTGTCGGACTAGCTATTTCGGCGATGTACGGGGACTTGAAGACGGACGCGGCGGATTCGGCGACGGGGAGTGTGGACACGATGTACCTGAGTGCCTTCCTGAGGGCTGCGAAAGGCTCGTGGGTGCATTCTTTCGTGGTGACCTGCGGTATTGCCGAGGTCGATCTCGATCGCACGGTGAATTACGGTTCGGGGAGTTATTCGACTAACGGCAGCACGGATGGCTACACCTTCGGCGCGATGTACGAGGTGGGGTACACGGGGTTCGTCAATAAACGCGGTACAGCCGCCCTGCAACCGGTAGCCAATGTGGAGGTGAGGCATATATCACTCAAGGGGTACAGCGAAACCGGGAGCGATGCCGGGTTGACCGTGGATGACATGGAGCGGACGGTGCTGACTTTCGGAGTCGGTGCGCGCGCACAGGTCGCGGTAGGAGCTAATGCCTTCAACCGTACATCTGTTTTGGAATCGCGCGCTTTGTTGAAGTTCGATGTAGGCGATCGCTCCGGTACGGCGCGGAATGCCATCATTGGGGACTCTACGTATGCTGAGACAGAGAGTGCCGAGGTCGGCGCGGTCGGAGTGGAAGTAGGTGTAGGGATATCTGTTCCCCTCGGTGCGCAGTCGGGCAGTGTTTTTGCCGATGGTTCCCTCGAATTCCGAGATGGCTGGACAAGTGCGAACGCGACCCTCGGGTACAGGGTTACCTTCTAACGAGAGAGTACAAATTACGAACAACCGGAAAGTACGAAGCACGGAGTTGCAAAGCTGTGTTGCGACACGTACGGTGGGAGTGTGGCTTGCGAAGCGAAGTTGATTTTAATTGATTGAAATTTTGGGTGCTTCCGCTGAGCAGGACACCGAAGTTAGCCACGTCGCAAAATCGTGAAGAACCGGTTGCGCCTAGAGATAAGATTTTTAGGGAGGAACTGCGGACCGGTGGTTGACATCTTTTGTTGTATCGGGTAATATATCATGTATGGAAATCGTAGAAGCACGCATAGAGATACCCATGGGGAGTCGCAATAAGTATGAGGTGGATGCTAAGACCGGTCACATTAAATTAGATCGTGTCCTTTATTCCTCTGTCTATTATCCCGCCGAGTACGGATTTGTGGAAGAGACTAAATATCTGGATGGCGACCCATTGGATATTTTGGTATTTACCTCATCTCCTACTTTCCCGGGGTGTTATGTGGATTGTAGAATCATCGGAGGAATGGATATGATTGACGGTGGAATACCTGATGTTAAAATATTGGCTGTCAATGTAGGGGACCCCCGCTACGAACATGTGCATGCCTTGAGCGACTTGCCACCGCATTACCTACAAGAAATTCATAACTTCTTTTCCACCTATAAAACTCTGCAAAATAAAATAACCGAAGTAGGCGAATTCTTCGGAATTGAGCGTGCTTCCGACATCCTGCGTGATTCCCGTGAACGATTTATGATAGAGAATGGCGGTCAACGCTGAACCACTGCCCCTCCACAGCACACCCCATTGCGCGTCCCACCGCGGAGGGACGCCCGCCAACACCGGCAGTGCGCCTCGGCTTTGCGGCGTAAAAAATCCTTGCGCCACGGCAGCGCCTAGAATTTCAATCAAAAATCTAAAATGCGGCTGGGGGGCGGGCGTGGTGGGCATCGGGGCGGGACGGCGTGAGCAGCGGTTACCGTAGTACGTATTTCAAATACGTACGCAAGTCTTTTTTTTGAATTTTTTATCTTTTTTTTCAAAGATGTAAGGAGGGGGGCTTTCCCGTTCGAACATAAAATTAGGTGCATTGTGATTTTGTTGAGTGTTTAATATCAGTTAGTTATCCTGCGAGAGACACGTA
>CAZJIH010000059.1:0-13365 GCA_964545935.1 uncultured Akkermansia sp.
CCTTCGTGCTTCTTCTGCTCTTCCACCCTTGCTTCTTTTCCCTGCACAGGTGTGGCGTGGTGGGGCGAGAACCTACGGGCACCGTAGGTCCTCGCCCCACCACGCCACACCTGTGTTCGCTTCCCCCCGACTTGCTCCCGGGCAGGCTCCCCCTTTGTGCGAGGGGGGGGGCTATTAATTTTCCCCGCCGAGTGGAGCCGCTGCCCCTAGGACGGTGACTCCACTCTTCCGTTCCTACCCCCTACGCACTCCCTCTCCCCTCTCTTAATCCTCCCACCTTGCCTTTTCCTCCTTCCTCACCTCCTCCATATATGTAAACAACTCTTTCATCGCCGCCTCCACCTTCTTGCTCAGGTCTACCGGATTAAGCATGGCATGTTCCTCTACTAGTTTCTTGTACCGCATCTCCTCTGGGTCTAGACTCTTTATGAGTCGCTCATAGGGCGTCTGCTCCTTGTCGTATCTCCGCCTCACCTTCCCGCTCGCTACGTCTCTCTGCTTGGATATGAGGCGCGTACTCGTGTAAAAGTGATTCACCAATAAATTATGATACTTGTACACTTTATTGAGTAGTCTCACACATCTAGGCTCATCATAGCGTTCATATCCTACCAGCTCTCTCACCTTGTGCCTATTGCGCTCCTCTGCCCTCGCATTGTCGTTCTTCTTGTATGGACGAGATCGCGTCACCTTGCATCGCTTGTATTTCTGCGTTAACCATTTCTGTATGTGGTAGTTGATGAATTCCGCACCATTGTCCGTGTTTATGTCCCTCTTGGGCATCGGCAGATGGGCAAATATGTTCGCCAGCGCACAACACACCCCATATTGCCCCTTATTCCATACCGCTCGATTCCACGTCCAGAGTGTGTAGTCGTCCGTCACTGTCAGCGTCCACGCAAAATCACCCCGCATGCTCTCCCCACTATGTGCCACTGTGTCTGCGTACAGATGCCCGGGCTGCGTGATCCTGCGCGTCGGGTCTATGAGCGGTATGCTCTTCTTCAGGTTCCCCATACTCCCTTTCCCGCCTCTCTTCTTCCCTCCCTTGATCTTTCCCGTGCGCAGCTCCCGGTCTATCGTTGCCGCCGATATCCTCAACAGTCTCTCACGTTCCTCTGCCCTTATCCCCAGCTCGCACTCCATATGGGGCATCCACTCCGGAAGCTGCGCCGCCATGCGTTTCCCACATGGTTGCCCCATCATTAACCATATCCGCCCTAGCAACTGCCTATCTCGCCGCTCCAATATTTTTGGCCTCCCTCTTCGTTTCTTTTGTTCCCCCTTCCATCCATGTTTCATCAGTCGTATGACTGTCTTCCTATTCTTATACCCAGTCGATTCCATGAGAAAATCTATGATCTCTCCCTTCTTCTTCTTGGAATACGTCTTGGCATATCTCGGCATCCATGATGTCAGTAACTCTACACGCAATTGAGTATTCATTTTCAACAATATATTCTTTATATTACCACCTTCATTTTGCGGCATCAAGAATTTTGAACCCTCTTTCTAGGGGGGGCTTGTGTCATATCGGTGACTTTATTTTTGATTCAATGCGCTATAAAAATTTTTCATGCGACAGATGTGATTTTTCTTGGTAATAGGTCTATTATGTGCTAGAATAGAGAGCGATGTATGAAGAATGGATAGAGATGGGAATGGGTGATGTAACGTGGTGGAATGTAGTAATTTTTGGGGTACTCGGAGCATGTATTGGTTCGTTTATGAATGTAGTTATATATCGATTACCGCGTGGATTAAGCATCAATAAACCGCTGCGCTCGATATGCCCTACCTGTGGAGCAGCGATACCATGGTATCATAACATACCCATCATTAGTTGGTTAGTACTACGCGGGCAGAGTGTATGCTGCAAAAAAAACATCAGTGTGCGTTATTTTTTGGTAGAGCTTGCGAGTACACTTTTATTTGCGAGTGTAGCGTATTGTTATGACTATGAAACGATTTTAGCAATTTTATTTATAAGTTTATGGACGGTTGGGCTACTTGGGATGCTGGTAATGGACTGGATTGAGATGGTGGTACACCCGAAAATAGCGTACGTGACAGCACTTTGCGGTTTGACGGGTGCGGCTTTAGCGCCGCAGTTAGTTGAGGCAACGACCTATGAACCGTGGGAAGGTTTACTATGGGGATGTGTAGGAATATTTGCCGGGTACGTTATCTTTCGCTTTGTAGCATTGGTGGGGCGCATACTCTTCGGACGGCGTGAATATCGATTTAACGAAGACGAGCGGTGGATACTGCGGCAAAAAGGAGATGATATTTGCCTCACCATAGGAGGTCGAGAATTTTTATGGTCGCACGTATTTTCTGATGCAGGCGGGAGTCTGACTTTACAGGGAGCGTATGTAGACCGAATATCCGGTGAAGTCGGGGATATACATTTTACGGAAGCGACGATATGTGTCTGCGGCAAGGAATATCCTTTAGAACAGTATGAAGAGCTGAGCGGGGCAGCTGGTGCGGTTGTCGCTCGCAGAGCCGCCATGGGCAGCGGAGATGCTTGGGTAGCTATGACCATTGGGGCACTCTGCGGATGGCAGGGAGTGGTCTTTTCACTGGTAGTAGGTAGCTTTATCGGGTTGGCAATGGCTGTCATTATGCGCGTACGGCGAGGGCAACCTATGCCTTTCGGACCAGCCCTCATTTTAGCCGCTTACATCCGAGTGCTCATCGTTCCCTTGTTTATGGATTGAATGTTCCATTCATTCTTCCCCAAAAAATGAATTTTAGATTGTTGATTGAGGAAGACGTTCATTTTGTTGAGCGTATGGGAATAGGTTAGGTTTGATGCAAATCCGGGGTGAACAACATGCGGTGAGAGGAGCGTTTGTGTGGTAAAGCTTTTCTATCCGCAATAAAGGCTTTCATTTGGGAGAAAAGTGTGAGATAATGTGCTGCGTGATCGAGATATTAAAAAAAGTAGGTATATGTATACTGGTGGCACTAGTTGTTGGGAGTTGTGATGATGAAGAGACGGATCAACTGGAGCATCAGGACATAGCGCTCAATGAGAATCGTCCTGATCCGATGCCCGAGAGAGAAAAGTTGGAGGTGCGGGGGGGAGTATCTGAAGTACCGACAGAATTATCGACCGGTTCACGATTTGAGTTATTCAGTATGTACAATGGGCAGGATATTCGGCAGGTTACCGGTGTGTCCGGACGTACACTATGGCTTTGCTTCACGGCACCGTGGTGCTCCAACAGTGCAGATATGATACGTGAACTAAAAAAATTAGCTGATGAAGAAAAAGGGAATGTGCAAGTGGTTGTGGTTGATGCGGATGCATATCCCAAACTGGCAGAGCAGTTTAATATTACAAAAGTACCTACCACTTTTTTATATACGGAAAATGTAAAATTGAGAACCATAGAAGGGGCATACAATGCAGCTAGTTTGCGTCGTTGTCTGCACCGCCTGCTTACACATCAGGAAAATACTTCGTCTACTTCGCCTTCTCAGCCATAAACAATTATATTACAATGCGTTATCTTACAGGACTTCAACCCAGCGGTCAGCTTCATATAGGAAATTATTTCGGAGCTATTCTACCTGCCGTACAACTTCAGCATAAAGGTGAAGCTTTTTATTTTATAGCCAATTACCATGCGATGACGACTATGACGTCGCCTCAGGCTTTGCGTGAAAATACATTTTTGTTGGCGGTAGATTTTTTGGCATGCGGACTTGATCCGCAGAAAGCGGTATTTTTTGTACAATCTGCTGTACCTGAAGTGAATGAACTTGCATGGATGCTGTCTACGGTGTGCCCTATGGGGCTATTAGAACGATGCCATTCCTACAAAGAGAAGATGGCACGAGGCATAGCCGCCTCACATGCACTTTTTGCTTACCCCGTACTTATGGCAGCGGATATCTTGTTGTACAATGCGGATGCCGTACCGGTCGGAAAAGACCAAAAACAACATCTGGAAGTTACACGGGACTTAGCGGGTAAAATGAATGAAGCATACGGACACGAGCTTTTCAAATTACCGGAACCTATTATCAATGAATGTACAGCGGTTGTACCGGGCTTAGACGGTCAAAAAATGAGCAAAAGTTACGGCAACACGCTTCCCATATTCGGAGAAGAAAAGGAAGTGCGTAAGTTGATAAATAAAAAAATTATTACGGATACAACTCCTTTAGAAGCAGCTAAACCAACCGAAAATTCAATTATACTTGCACTTTATAAACTTTTTGCTTCACCGGCGAATTACGATGACATGGTACACCGACATCAAGTCGGCGGATGGGGATACGGACAATTCAAGAAAGAACTTTTTGATGCTTACTGGGAATATTTTCGAAAACCACGCGAACAACGCGCTTGGCTCCTCGAACATCCTGAGTTCGTAGATGATGTACTGAAAGTCGGGGCTGAACGTGCGCGTGAAGAAGCCTCTGCGACACTTTCACGTGTACGTAAAGCGATAGGAGTGAACCGGTGAACCGCTGCTCCCGCCGCCCCGCCCCAATGCCCACCACGCCCTCCCCCCCGCCGCATTTTTGATTTTTGATTTTAGATTTTTGATTGAGAATAGTGGCGCTGCCGTGGCGCAAGGATTTTTTACGAAGCAAAGCCGGGAAGCAGCACTTGCGGTACGCCGCAGCTTTGCTTCGTAACTAACTTCCGATCCATGCGCCGACGTAGGCGCCTAGAATTTCAAATCGTCAATCGTAAATCAAAAATCGTAAATGGGGAAGGGAGGTGGGCATTGCGGAGGGACTGCGGTTCAGCGTGCGAGGGGATTTTTTGTATTAGGTTGAGGAGCGGATATTACGGCGTAGGTGATCGGTACCTGTTCTTTGCATAGGGGAACGGGCAATAAGGCGGGAGAGCTCATTTTCGGGCATATTTATCAGGGAAGCGGGATCGGTTCGTGCGAGGCGAGCCGGCATAAGGAGATGAGGGTCTACACGGTGGGGGGAAGGTAAATTATTCCACGGGCAGACTTCCTGGCAAATATCACAGCCGTACAGGTGACCGGACAGGGCACGTCGGATATCCGGCGGTGCGGTATCCTGTTTACTTTCAATAGTCCAGTATGCGAGGCATCGGCGGGCATCGCACAAGTTGTCGGAGAGAGCGTGGGTAGGGCATGCTTTTTCGCAACGTTTGCAGGAGCCGCAATGATTGCGCATAGGGCGGTCGATGGGTAAATCCAGGGTTGTAAGGATAGAACAAAGGAAACAGAAAGAACCGCCGCGCGGACGCACCAATAAACCATTTCGGCCAATCCAACCCAGACCTGCCCGGGTGGCGAAAAAACGTTCACTGACCGGACCGGAATCACTGAAACATCGTTGTTTACCGCCGTACAATTGAAGAGTTTCGTCTAAATCACGGAGTTTCGGAGCAAGTAATTTATGGTAATCCTCGCCTTGGGCATAACGCGCAATGGCACCTCCGGTCTGTCGGTGTGCGTCCGAACGCGGATATTCGTAGGTAAGTATAATAACACAACGGACATCCGGGAGGAGGAGACGAGGGTTCAGGCGAGCCGGTAGGTGGCGCTCCAACCAGACCATATCGGCGTGGCAACCCGAAGCTACCCAGTGAGGGAGAGTGTTTCCTTGGTCAGCTTGGGCAGAGGCAACCCCAAAAGCGGAGAAACCGAGTTGGGAAGCGGCGTATTCGAGTGCTTGACGTGCGGGATTCACGGAGAGACGGATAAAGACTCGCGCAAAGGTGCTTCTAATTGCTCGCGTACAGAATCGGAGAGAGGTAAAGCATGAATAACACGTAGGGTAGCGTGTACAATACGTGTATGCCACGAATTTTCTGTTTTTGTATCGCGCGGTGAAAGACGCAGCATGTTGCGGGAAGCTTCACTACATCCCAGATCGGCTGCATGTCTGTAAAGTGTAAGCGCACGATTTCGGTCAGCAGGGACGCAGCTGCCGCGTTCGTACATCATTGCTAAATTGTTGATAGCGCGGGCATCACCGTACTTTTTGCCCAAATTGTAAAGAAACATGGCTGATTTGTAATCAGGTCCGCCGTAGATACCCCATCCCTTAGAATACATATAACCCGCATAAAAGAAAACATTAGGTGTACCGGGATTGTGTCGGGCTAAGTCTTTCAACTTTTCGCGTGCCGCTTGCGGATCGCGACGTGTACCTATACCGTACATCAGATAACGTGCCAATTCTGCTTGAGCTTTAGAACTTTTGTATTTTTCAGCGGCTAATTTCATGTTATTGTAAGCCTCTTTATAAGACTCTTTCGCTTTCAAATTTTCTTTGTAAAGAGCTAAATTATAACAAGCTTCCCCTTTTACGGCATCAGACAGATAAGGATGATTACGAATTTTATGTACCCATTCTTTTGCTTTTTTTTCGTCAGCCAATACATCTTTTCTTTTCCCGCAATACAATTCCAACAGAAGGAGACAGGCATCTGCATTCCCGATTTCTCCGGCTTCCCTCAGCATATCCGGAACTTCGCTGATGTCGTTTTCCACAGCTGCATCCAGTAAGTTCCTCGCTTTTTTATACAGTTGTTGTGCTTTTTGTATATCTTCCGGGTTACGTGGCTGTACCTCTGCTTTGTTCGACTGATTTGCTGCGGGTTGATGTCGGTTGTAGTGCAGCCATAAAGCGGTTCCTCCTCCGCATACCAAGGAACATAGTAAAATACATAGCAAAAGAATAGTGAGTTTATTGTGCATATCGTGTACCCCCTTTGTACCACATTTTTTTCTTTTTGTCCACTAAAGAACGAAAAACGAGATATCTACACCGGTGGACGATTATCAAACATTTCCTCTTTCGCCTCACCCTAACTTTTTTTAACGAGGATTTTCACAAGCGTGGGAATGGCACACGTAGTACAACCAAAAACGGTACTATATGGAATACAGGCTGTAACAAATCAGCGATGCCGGCGGGAGGGGGAGATTATTTACGGTATGGCTGCAGTTCAAATCCACTTAAGCTGTTCTTTCTCCTTGGCAATGTGAATTTGAGCAGAGCAATCGAGATGAGTAAGGGCAGCACGCATCGAAGTTTCGGCAAGCTTAGGTGTGTTACATTCGGGAGACAGGTGGGCGAGGATAATGTGCCGGAGTCCGGGATGCGCAATTTGCTTGATAAGGTTGGCTGCTTGCTTGTTAGAAAGGTGTCCTGACGGACCTTCAATACGCCGAATTAAATCATCCGGACGCCCGGAATTTTTCAACATTTTGGGGTCGTAGTTTGATTCTAAGTAAATGGAATCCAATCCTTGCAGGAAGGGTAACATTTCATGAGTTGCCTTCCCGGTATCTGTCACATAGCCCAGATGAGTTCCGTCCGCTTCAAATATAAAACCGAGGGGGTCAAGGGCATCATGACTCACGCTCAGAGGGAGAACAGAGATGTCCCCTACTTGAATTTTTACACCCGGTTCGATAAACGTGAGTTGAACATCCGGCACCTGAGCGCGAATGTCATCACGCAAATACCGTGAACAGAATACGTGCATTTTCTCCATTTTACGAGAAAGCACGGCAAGCCCCTTGATATGGTCGGAGTGTTCATGCGTGATAAAAATACCTGCTATATCACCCAAAGTGAGTTTGCATGCTTCGACGCCGCGTCGGATGCGGAGAGCGGAGAGACCGGCATCAACGAGTAAAACAGTATGACCCGCATGAATAACTGAGGCATTCCCCCTGCTACTACTACCCAATACAGAAATTCTCATGACACACAAAATAAAATCCGTGTAGGTGCAGACGAAACAACGATTGAATACGCCTCTTCGGTATCAGGCATTCACACGTCCTAGGTAAGTACCGTCTTCCGTTTTTACGGATATTTTTTGACCGGCGCTGATAAAGAGAGGCACCTGGACAACAAGTCCGGTTGTCATCGTGGCACTCTTGTAAACATTATTTGCAGAATTGCCTTTTACACCTTCCGGTGCCTCTGCTACTTCCATTGTAATGGCTGCGGGTAACTCAATAGAACAAGCGGTCTCATCCGTAAAGAGCAATACATAGGTATTTCCTTCAATAAGGTAATCCTTTACAGGTTCTACAATATCATTGCTAACACATACATCTTCATAATTTTCTGTGTTCAAAAAATGGTAACCCATCCCATCAACATAGGAGAATTCCATTTCTTGCCTTGTAAGCATGACACCCTCCAAGAAGTCGTTAGACGTAAGTCGTAAATTGTAATCTTTTTTAGAGGCTATACTACGGATAGTCATTTGGACATAAGACGCCATGCGAGGTGGCGTTTTAAGTTGACTTTCACGCACGATACAGATATCACCGTTGTAATTCACGGCATGCCCTTTGCGAAGTTGGATAACGGGAACTTTAGCCATACGGACGCGAGTTTACCACTATCCCTTTGCCCTGTCAAGCGCTTTTTGTAATTTATGAGCAAAAGAAAATGAAAGGAAATTGCACAACCACACGTAACGTAGTCAGGGTGCGAATTAACGGTACCCACATTATAATCATGAAAAAAACATTTTGTTTGGCAATGTGTACACTGGCTGTCTCAATTCTTGCTGCGCAGAGTCCGAATGATGCAGTTAAAGACATACCGGTCCCGAAGCCGGATGCAGCCGGTGAAAAGCTTATACTACCGAAGATACCCGGTGCGAAAGTAGAGTTCGGCGGTGCTGATTACGAACAGATTATTGATCGGAAAGGGAATATAAAACGTGGGATAGAGGAGACACCTGTAAATGTGTACCTCAAAGTAACCGAAAACGGGAAACAGGTAGACACGAAGGACTATGAAATAACCGTACCGGCGAAGGAACCGCAGGCAGAGGGTACGAATGAGAAACCGGCGGTTATACCTGCTATCCTGCAATGGAAGGGAGGTACCGGAGAATGGAAACCGGCGGGTGAAATCCGTGTAGCTTTGCACTCCGGCGGAACAACCGAAAGTTTTATTAAGAGGGAGTTGCAGGCTGTGACCGGTCTCCCGGTTAAGATTCTGAGCAAAGAAGATGTCCATAACGGCGCAGAATGGGATATCAGCTGGGAATTGATGAAGAGACACGCCGACGCGAAGGAAACTTACCGGATGGAGATTACCCCGCGGCATATCGTAGTAAAAGCCGGCGGAGTACAGGGCGGGATATGGGCTATCCGTACCCTTCAGCAAATCCTACGAACGCATAACGGCAGTGTACCCTGCGGCAGTATGCTCGATATCCCGCGTTATTCCGTGCGCGGTTTCGTGTTCGATATCGCACGTACGCCCTTCACCTTGGCGGAACTAAGGGATGTCATCGACACCATGTCATGGTACAAAATGAACGACCTTCACCTCGTCATCAACAATAACTTTATCTTCCACGAAAAGTACGTCGATGCACAACGCGACCCGTTCAAAGAAAGTTATGCAGCTTTTCGTTTAGAGTCAAAGTATAAGAGCCCTGACGGCAAACCGTTGACAGCCGGTGATTTGTCGTACGGTAAAGAAGAGTTTGCGGCGTTGGTAAGGTATGCGAAGTCGCGCGGAGTACGCATTGTACCTGAATTTGATACCCCCGGTCATGCTTTATCTTTCACACGTGTACGTCCGGACCTCATCTACGGGGGGAAGATGGGAAATGAGAAGCGGAGGTGTGAGATGCTGGATGCATCGAATCCGGAAACCCTTAAGTTTGTAGCGGATGTGCTGGATGAATATCTGGTGCCGCAAGGCGGGAAGAAGGCGGTTTTAGAAGATTGTGATGTCATCCATGTCGGAGCGGATGAATTTTACGGAGATGCCGAAGATTATCGAAAATACACGGACGGTTTGTTACGCTACATTCAAAGTCGGCACCACACCCCGCGTGTATGGGGAAGTTTGAGTTCCAAACCCGGCAAAACTCCGGTGCTTGCCAAGGGGGTCCAGCTCAATCTCTGGAATACGGGGTGGATGAAATCGCGTGAAGCCGTAGACCTCGGATACGATGTTATCAACACAAACGACGGCGCGCTTTATATCGTTCCTTTTGCCGGTTACTACCGCGCGGATAAGAATTTACGGGGACTTTACGAAAATTGGCAACCGAATAAAATAGGCGGAGAAATTTTACCTGCCGGGCATCCTCAACTTCTCGGCGCGGCTTTCGCCGTGTGGAATGATACGACTGACCTCCTGCACAACGGATACGGGATGTACGATATTTGGCCCATTATCAGCAATACGGTAGGTACCCTCAGCCAAAAAATGTGGGGAACGGGTAAAGCTCCGCACACATACGAGCAGCACTGTAAACTCGCAAACGCCATCGGTAATGCCCCCGGTTGTAACCCTACATACACGTGGAAAAACACTGCCGAACCGGTAAACATTACGCCCGAGCGTCTGCCGATGAAAACTGATTTACCCGACAGAGGCCCGTCGTATCACCTTACAATTGAGTTGGAATTGCAGGAAGTACGCGAAGGGGAAGAACAAGTCCTCTTAGCGTCACCGGTCGGACAATTTATTGCGGTAACCAAGGACGGAAATATCGGATTTCGGCGTGCTGATACCGCTGAATTTGAGTATGATGCCAAACTGCCGGTCGGTCAACGCGTAAAATTGGAGTTAATCGGTACCCCGGGTAACACAAAGTTGTTGTTGGACGGACAGGAGGTCAGTAGCATGAGATTGAACACGTATCTCAGCATCGATGAAGGTTTTCAACACCGCACGAAGGGATTGGTCTCTACCTTTATCCTGCCCCTGAATACCATAGCCCCGAACTTCCGAGGACGTGTTTATTCCGTGCAAATCAGCGAAAAATAATTCCGAGCCCGGGAATCCCTGATACAGCAGAGTTATATCGTAAAATTATATGAAGACATTTCGTGTGGCAGTATTAGCCGGTGACGGTATCGGGCCGGAGGTGATGCGTGAGGCGTTAGGTGTGCTGGACGTCGTGGAAGAGAAATATCAATTTCGCACACAACGCACCGCTATGCCTGTAGGGGGTGCCGGGATAGACGCCTGCGGTAAAGCGCTTCCGGCGGATACTTTAGCCGCGTGTGAAGCCGCGGAGGCTATTTTATTCGGTTCCGTAGGTGGTCCGAAATGGGATACTTTGCCGCTGGATGAGCGACCGGAACGCGGTGCTTTGTTGCCCCTGCGTCGTCACTTCGGTTTGTTTGCCAATCTGCGTCCGGGGGTCTGTTTGCCGGAGCTTACGGCGGCTTCCCCTCTCAAGAATGACTTGATTAAAGATGGTTTCGACATCTTGTGTGTGCGCGAACTCACAGGCGGTATGTACTTCGGCCAACCTAAATTTTACGGAGAAAAAGACGGCGAAATTGTAGGATTGGACACGATGATTTACCGCCGAGATGAAGTTGAACGTATCGGTCATATTGCCTTTCGAGCCGCTCAAAATCGTCGCGGTAAACTCTGCAGTGTAGACAAAGCAAATGTACTGTGTGCTTCCGTGCTCTGGCGGGATGTAATGAATGAGCTCGCCGCGCAGTACCCGGATGTACGGCTGAGCCACATGTACGTCGACAACGCCGCTATGCAACTCGTGCGGAATCCCTCTCAATTCGATGTTATTGTCACGGAAAATACCTTCGGTGATATACTAACGGATGAAATGGCCATGGTCTGCGGTTCTTTAGGTATGTTGCCGAGCGCGTCATTGTGTATGCGCGGCAATAAAACATTCGGTCTTTATGAACCATCCGGCGGTTCAGCACCCGATATCGCCGGTAAGGGTATCGCTAACCCTATCGCTCAAATTCTTTCCTTAAGTATGATGCTACGTTATTCCTTCGGCTTGTCCGATGCCGCGGATAACGTCAACCTCGCCGTACGTACCGCTATAGCAAACGGATACAGAACTCGTGACCTTTTCACCGGTTCCGTAAACGAACATCTCGTCTCCTCCTCAGAGATGGGTTCCGTAATCCGACAAACAATTGATCACAATATATAGTATGAATTTGAAAAATTATATAGAAAATCTTGAAAAAAGATAAAAAAAGGCTTGCATTTGTGCGAATTGTTGGTACAATACCTTCCGAACAAGAGTCGTACTTATGAAATTTTCAATCGCAAAGCAAGTCTTATTGGATGGTTTGAATAAGGTTGTAGGCATTGTAGCGGCGCGTCCAAGCATGCCTATCCTGTCGAATGTCCTCCTAGAGGTAACGGAGGGTAATCTGAAATTAACCACAACAACGGTTGAGTTGGCGATACAGGCGAGTGTACCTGCCATGGTGGAAGAAAGTGGTTCGTATACGCTTCCGGCTAGAAAACTTCAGAGTATTGTGCGTGAGATGCAGGATGGAGAAGTAAGCGTTGAACTTAATAATAACGCCGTAACTCTTCGTTGTAATCGCGCAATCTTTAAATTGTACGGATTATCTGCGGATGAATTTCCGCCGATGCCGGTGTTCAGCGAAGCGCGCGAGTTTGAAGTACCGCAGGCTATGCTCAGTAAAGGGTTACGTTATACTGAATTTGCTATAGCGACTGATGATACTCGATATGTTCTCAATGGGTTGTATACCTGTTTTCAGGATGGTAAACTTACTCTCGTGGCTACGGACGGTCGGCGTTTAGCGCTCTTTGAAAATGAACTAGAATTTCCGGAATCTCAGCAAGTGCATGTTATCCTGCGGAATCGAACTGTTCCGGAGTTACAACGTTTGCTCGGTGACGCCGGTACGGTACAAGTGCGTGTCACAGCCGACCAAATGGCTTTCGATTTAGGTGATACCTTGCTCGTTACTAAATTAATCACCGGTAATTATCCTAATTATAAACAGGTTATACCTAATCCTGAGCGCTACAAGGATCGTATCGAGCGTATCTCTATGCCGGCACAGGAGCTTCAGGAAGCTGTTCGCCGTGTGTCTCTGCTGGCGGCAGAAAAAAGGAATACCGTGCATTTCCGTATTACACCGGGAGTGCTGGAGGTTAAGTCCGATTCAGCGGATGTAGGTGAGGCACGTGAAGAGGTACCTCTTGAATATGAGGGGCGTGATTTTTCAATTACCTTCAATGCCGGTTACGTTATAGAACCTCTCAAAGCTGTAGGTGAAAGGGATGTGAGTATCGACCTCATCGATGCGTCCAGTCCGGGTGTCATGCGTGTGGAAGGTGAATTCCTCTACGTCCTCATGCCTATGCACACTTCTGATTGAGAAAAGTGAGCGCTCAGCGCGTGGTTTTTCCCACCCCAAAGAAGCGTGGGAATGTGCTTGGGTTGTAGTCCGGAGTAAAAGGGTGGCGTGCGCAGGTGCACGTCGTGTGGGACTATGGTTCAGTTGCGCTCGTTGTGAGTAGCGGCAGCGGAGTAACTCCGGACGAGGGAGCCGGTACGTTCGCGCACACGTCGTATTCGAGCCCGAAGCTCGTCCT
>CAZJIH010000060.1:0-12974 GCA_964545935.1 uncultured Akkermansia sp.
TAAAAAATCCTTGCGCCACGGCAGCGCCACTATTCTCAATCAAAAATCAAAAATCTAAAATCAAAAATGCGGCGGGGGGGAGGGCGCGGCGGGCACCGGGGAGGGGCGGCAGGAGCAGCGGTTCAGCACATATTCCTGCTTTCCATATATTTTATAAGGTCCGCTTCCTGTTTAACGCGCACCTGCAAATCGGCGAGAGCATTCATGTAATAAATATAGGCATCGTATGGGGAAGGGTATGGGGTAAAACCATTACTCTTCTCCATGTAGTGAAAATGGTCAGCACTTTGTAATTTGCGCCACACATGAATCATATCGCGGTCGCGACTCGCCTTCACCGCGTCTTCTAAATCATATATTTTTTTCAGAGCTTCCTGCTGCATCACATTAGCATTCCACTGAGATGTTGTACCGTAGGTGGAGCAACTTATAGGATCCGGACAATTCAGTGTGCCGGTAGAATGGAAACTACGGACAGCTTCACCCGGTGTAACAAAAAAATCTTCGTTAAAAATGATAGCCGGGATGAGGGAACGCCAGAATTCAAACACACCCGTAGAATCTGCCTGTCTTTCACCGAGTGTTTCGTAATCCATAGAAATACTCACCACTTGCCCCTCCTGTCGGTGCAACCAACCGGCAAAAGTATACGGTGAAAGGGGGTACTCCGTCCACGAAGGGTCTACCCTATTGATAGCTAAATCATTGGAAAGATGCCGATTCCGAACGATAGTCTTAGTCGCGGCAATAAGCGGCGCGCACTGCAGGTCATTCGTATGCAAATTACTGATCATCTGCCGATTACCGTCTGCCATGATCCCTTCCATCCCCATATCGTACGCCTGAGCCGCTATCGCATTTGAATATAGCATCCCGGTATTCCAGAGAACAGTCGGACGAGCATCGAAAAGCTTCTCCATGAAATCGATATGTTCTCCTACCTGCTCGGCGAATTCGTCCGGGGAGTAAAGAGAAGCGAGCGAAGTATAGTACGGCATGGCTAAAAATTCGACACATCCGGTTTCAGCTAATTCCTGAAATGAAGCGATAAGGTCCGGACGGTGGTGCTCAGCCTGCTCTAAAATGACACCGGAGAGAGCGAGGGCAAAACGGAAGCGACCGTCGGTTACCTCAATGAGTTGTTTCATGAGGCGATTAGCCGGTAGATAACACCGCTCAGCTACCTGACTGAGTACCTGCGCATTCAGGTTATCATCTTCGTAGAACGCATGCTCACCAATCTTAAAAAAATCGTACGCTATCAGACGATTAGGTTGATGTGCATGAAAGGTGAGCGATATATTCATGTCCGTTGTTCTTTTTTACCAACCGAGTACGTGGTGGTACACGCGTATCATTTTATCGGCTGCTGTATCCCAATTTGAATTCTTGATATCCTGTGCGCTCTGTTCTACTACCTTCTTGTACAGCTCCTCATCCGTTACAAGATCAACAATGTGCTTTGCCATCATATTAACATCCCAGAAATCAGCTTTCAGCGCACCTTTCATGACTTCCGCTACACCACTCTGCTTGGAAATAACCGCCGGTATATTGAATTGTGCCGCTTCTAGGGCGGAGAGTCCGAAAGGTTCCGAAACCGACGGCATGCAGTACACATCCGTAATCGATAGCAATTCATTCACCTTCTTTTTATCTAAGAAACCGGTAAAATGGAAGCGGTCACCTACGCCGTGGAAAGCACCCGTTTCTATGAGCTGTCGCAATTTTTCCCCTGTACCGGCCATCACAAAGCGTACATTCTGAGTTTGTTCGAGTACCTTTGCGGCTATCTGTAAAAAGAACTCCGGTCCCTTCTGCGCCGTTAATCTCCCTAAAAAGAGGACCAACTTCTCCGGAAATTTCTTCTTCGAACGATATACCTGTACCGGATCAGCTCCATTGTGTACGGGAAATATCTTTTCGGGATTGATTCCATAGTGACTTGCCGCTACAGCTCCCGTATACTTAGATACCGGTATAACCGCATCCGCTTGCTCCATACCGTATTTCTCTATGTCATATATCCATCCGCGCGCATCCGCTCCGGCCCGATCAAATTGCG
The DNA here is from genome assembly GCA_964545935.1 of uncultured Akkermansia sp. GTDB lineage: Bacteria > Verrucomicrobiota > Verrucomicrobiia > Verrucomicrobiales > Akkermansiaceae > Akkermansia. The sequence continues at coordinate 2,066 of CAZJIH010000060.1, forward strand.
ATGCATGAAGATGTACCACTAAGGGTTTCCCGGTCGCTTTCTTTACTTCAACACCCGCCAAATATGTCATCCAATCATGGGCATGAACTAAATCAAAGTCGTATGTGCGCGCCATAACAGCACATATCTTCGAAAATTCAATAACTTTACGGGCTAAATCCCCGGCATACAGGTCCTCGTGTGTGGTGAATAACGCTAAATCATCCTTGTGAACCTTGGAAAAGAGAAGTTTCCCTTCATGCGAAAATACGATTTGTCCGGGTGTTCCTTCTTCACTCGCATACGGTTGTAAATCTACGGGCGCATTCCCTACCGCTGCAAAACTTTCATACATGTACCCGCTCTCTAACGTCTCTACTTGGCGATACCTGAGGTTATTAATGCCCACGAGATTAAACCCCTCATACTCATAGCCCGCGCGCGCTTTGGGAACAATGACGGATAAATCAACTTTCTTCGCCAACGCTTTCGATATCCCCATACACGCCACCCCAAGCCCCCCATTTATCAACGGCGGAAACTCCCACCCAAGTTCAAGTACTTTTATCTTTCTCATCTATGTCGTTTTCTTTCGTTCTTCGTTTGTGCCACTTTCCCCACACATTCTACGACTATAAACCCCTCTAAACACACAAAAACACACTACAACCGATTGGTTGCACTCCTCCCCTCCTCATCTGTCCTCTACCACTACCCGGAGCTCATCCCTCCACTGCGATGCTCTCCGTTTTTTTTAATGTTCTTGATTCGCTTTCTTTACAGCCTGCAACGCGGAGATAAAGTCATCCAATATCTCTGCCGGTACCATTATTCGATCACGGTTTGAACTTACTTTTTCTGTTATCCTTACTACCCGCCCTCTCGCATTACTTTTCAAATCAATGAAAAAAGTTTTGCGATCAGCGATAATCTTTTCCGAGCATATAATATCATCTTCCACTGTCGTATCGCGGTGTGGGTTGTTCTTCACCGCAAGACCGAGTCTATCACCACCCCCATTATATGTCAACTCCTTTTTGCATAAATTTCAAAAAAATATAAAAAACCCCACACGCCCGATATCTGTCACAATGAAAATCGGGACTTAGCGGTGGGGATGAAGGGAGGGCAAGAACGGAGGATGAAGCCGAATCGCAGGCATCCGCGATGCCTTCTACTGCACCAACAACCGGAATGTGAAGGGAAGGGCATTTACGGTAGGGCTGAGGTTCAGTGGTTCAGTTTATTCATTATCTCACTATGTGCGTCCTCCGCTTCCTGTGCGGTAAGTGTGGCAGTCGGTTTTCGGTAGAGGAGGCTGTAGGTCATAGCTTTGCGGTCAGTCGGTAATTTTTCACCGGTGGGATCGTTGTAAATTTCCTTGAGACGGCAGTTGACCAGTAACTTTTGCTTCACGCCCAGTATATTTTTTTGAATCTCCGCATGGAGCGTGGTAGCGGGAACATTGAGGGTCACATCGCGACTTGAACCGGGGTAGAGCGGCAGGTCCTGCACCTTGAAAGGCGTCGTCGCGAGTTGTTGCATTTTACGTAGGTCAAGCTCAGCGTAGTAGCAATCTACAGGTAAACCAAGGGTACGGCACGTTTGCAGTGCCACACGCGCTAAGAGCCCGCAACTTTGACCGTTCACGCAGATATCGGCAGTGATAGCGGCATTATTGCGTTGAACTTTAGCCGGTAATACACACACGCTGTGTTTAGGCAGCAAGCGTTCCAGCACGGCGGTTAAGTGCTGATGCGCGACGGGGCAGGGTTTCAGATTATCCCAGCTCGCCGGAGTCAATTTACCTGCCATCAGTATGCCTAATACTTCATTTTCAATATCTTTCCCTTTACCGCCACCGGTGTTGCGGAAGACACGTCCGCATTCAAAAAAGCGCAACACATCCTGTCCTTGATTGACATTTCGGGCAGCCACCGCCAGTAGTCCCGGAGCGAGAGAAGGACGCAGGACGGCATGGTCCTCCGAAAGCGGCAGGGCAACCCATATGATATCGCCGGGCAACAAGGGTTTGATTGGTAAAGCGTTCTGCACATTTGCAATAGTCGGGTCAATACTTTGTTCGGCGATGAGCTTAAATGTCTGCACTTCCCAGAATCCGGCTCCGGCGAGTTGGCGTGCTAGGTGACATCTGTAATCGTGTGCCCGGTCCTGTGCGCTTTCCTGTACGTAAATAGCTCTGTTTGTAGCAGGTATATTTGCTATACCGTATATGCGAACCACTTCTTCGAGCAGATCGCAGCTACGTTTTAGGTCGAGACGCCACGGCGGGCATACCCAGCTTCCCTGCTGTACCTGCTTTAACCCGAGGTTCCCTAAAATTCGCTCCGCTTCCGAATGCGGTACGGTAGCGTCGCACATCGTATCCAATTCCCCCCAATCGAGCTGTACTGTAGGCGGAGCGGTAAACACTTTAGCTTCAGTTCCTTGTGTGAGTACCGTCCCTTGTTCTGCCTGCTCGACCGCGCACGGTGCCTGACCCGCCACGAGTGTCGGCTGCGCTGTCCCTCCCGCGCATTCCGAGATAAGTTGAACGGCGCGACCCGCGGCACGCAGTACATTCCACGGGGCAGTTCCGCGTTCAAAGCGGTAGGAGGAATCGGAACTTAAACCGAGACGTCTGCTTGTTCGACGCACCGCTGCCGGTAGAAACCACGCCGATTCCAACAATATCTCCGTCGTATGTTCAGTGACACCCGAAGCCTTACCACCCATGACACCGGCGAGCGCAAGGGCACTACCACCGGCGTCGGAAATTACTAAATCGCTGCTTTGCAGGACGTATTCTTCGTCCATGAGACTGGTAAAGGTTTCCCCATCGTGCGCGGTCCGTATGTCCAAGGCTCCTTTTACCTGCGCGGCGTCAAAAGCGTGCAGTGGGTGCCCGAGCTCAAAGAGACAGTAGTTGGTGATATCCACCACATTGTTGATAGGACGCAAACCTATGGCAATCAAGCGTTCAGCCAACCAATCCGGCGAGGGACCGATCTTAACTCCTGTGATTCGGGTGAGAGTGTAAAACGGACACAGCTCCGGCGCCGCCAAGTGTATGTGGTCCCCGGCAGGTTGAGTCGGCGGTTCTTTATCCCCGGGGTCCGCTTTGAGTGCGCGTCCGGTGATTCCTGCCAGCTCACGCGCCATCCCCCAATGGCTGAGTAAATCCGGGCGATTCGGCGTAATTTCGAGTTCAAACAGAGTGTCGTGCCGTGTAAATGACCGCACAGGTGTCCCGATTTCGCACTCCTGCGGGAGTATCCACAGCCCGTGTTCTTTGTCCGGCAAACCGAGTTCCGATGCGGAGCACAACATCCCGCAACTGGCGTGTCCCATCATTTTCCCTTCTTTTATTTGCCAACCACCGGGCAACACAGCTCCGGGTAAAGCACAGGGCACTTTGTCGCCCACTCGGTAATTCTGCGCCCCGCATACAATTTGCCGCAAAGAACCTTCACCGGCATCAACCATACAGACATTGAGGTGATCGCTCCCCTCCACCGGTGTCTTTTTCATCACCTGAGCCACAACGACATCATCGGTAGCAACGCCGATTTCCTTTATCGCCTCAACTTCCACCCCGGCATAGGTCAATATGTCGGCTATTTCCTGTGTATCCGACCCTTCAACATCTATATAGGCACCGAGCCAATTTTTTGAAATATTCATGATGATTTATTTATTGAAATTGAGCTAAAAAGCGTACATCGTTCTCTATGAGTAAGCGTATGTCGCGTATACCCCAGCGTATCATGGCTAAGCGTTCCAGCCCGATACCGAAAGCAAAACCCGTACACCCGCGGTAGTTGTTTTTCCCGGTCGATTTGTCAATGTTCTCAAAGACCGCTGGGTTAACCATGCCGCAGCCGGCTATCTCAATCCATTTCGGTTCCTGTCCGGTTGCCTGCAACAATACATCGATTTCAAAACTCGGTTCCGTAAAGGGGAAAAAATGCGGTCGGAAGCGTACGGCTGTTTTATCGCCGAAGAGTGCCTTCAAAAAGTATTCCAAGGTTCCTTTTAAGTCACCTACACTCACGGCTTTGTCTACGTAAAGTCCTTCTATTTGATTAAATGCGGAAAGGTGGGTCGCGTCTATCGCATCCCGCCGAAAAGCTGAGCCCGGACATATAATGCGTACGGGTGGTTCCTGTTTTTCCATGACCCGCGCCTGTACCGTACTGGTTTGTGTGCGTAGGAGTTTCCCGCTTTCGAAGTAGAAGGTATCTTTTTCGTTGCGAGCCGGGTGGTCGGCAGGGGTATTGAGGGCATCAAAACAGTGCCATTCGTCTTCTATTTCAGGTCCATCCGCCAATGTAAATCCCATGCGCCGTAAAATGCGTACAGCTTCTTCGCGTACTTGGGATATAGGGTGCAAGCCCCCGGCAGGCAAGGTAGCACCCGGCAGGGTAATATCAATTCCCGCCACTGCTGCTTCATCTGCTTCCCTCTCTATCTGTGCCTTACGCTCTTCCAGTGCGGTCGTAATTTCTGCACGCGCGGCATTCAGTAACGCTCCGACAACCGGTTTTTCTTCCTTAGCCACATCCCGCATTCCCTGCTGTACATGGGTAAACGCTCCCTTCTTCCCCAACACCCCTACGCGTACGCCTTCCCATTCCTTCATATCCCTTACTCCGGCTATCTCCGCGAGCGCCGCCGCTTTCACTTGTGCTATTTGCTCTTTCATATCGCGAACACCACCCTACCACAGCACGCGGTTTATGTCAAGCCTGAACCCGCCACGTAGCCTTCCGATCCCGAAGTGCGGCTGAATGTTTATTGGGGAAGTGCCGGAATTACCTTCGTTCCTTCATCTAATTTTTTATTCCGCAGTGCGGCGTGAAGAATGCGCGAGAAGATGGGCACAGTTTCATCCGAATCCTGCACGTGGTGGTCGGCATTTACGATATCTTCGTGCCCCCAAGCAATGTGAGAGGACCAGTACGGAACAATGCCATCACTGCTGCGTGGGGAATTGTTATACCCGCGATCACCTATGATAGAGTAAGTAGGAACATCTCGCACACGAAGCTTAGCTAGACCTCGTATGGAATAACTATCCGGTGAAAGTTGGCGTATACTCGTATAGTTTTCTTTAATTTTGCCGGGGTTCATCAAAATATTATCCTGTCGCAGTGTCGCTATAGAGAAGGCATCGTGGACAAGCATTGTCGGCAGGGACACCAAATTGGTGAGGAGCATGACGAAGCGATTTCTCGCAATCGGTGCACCGCGATGTGGGGTTGCCATATAGACGACACCTCCTGCCTGAACGGGACGGAAGTAGTATACATCGTACCGGTTATCCGGTTGATCGTGCTGCCCCGGTTGTTTTTCAAGAGATTCAACTAAGGCTCTGTCGGTCGGGTGTTCGCCTAAGATTTTCCAAGGTTCGACACACTGGCTGTAGTGAGTAATGAGCCCCCCCATAGAGTGACCCACAACGATCATGCGTTCCCAGTTTTTATTTACATGCTTCGGGTCGAAATGGTCTCTGGTACGTTGCAAAGCCGTGCGATAGCCTTTTGCGGTGAGAACCCACGACAATCCGGTCGGGTAGTTATAATACCAAAATTGGAAATTCTGACGAATACGCGGATCGCTCATCAATCTATTCACCATGTTGCCGAAGGTGGCGGCACTGGACGCCAAACCATGCACTAATATAACCGGTATTTTTTTAGGGTCATATCGTTCCATGCATATCAAACCGGTACTATCTCGTACACGTTGAGGTCTCAATAAGCCTAAAAAACGGTCTTTCTTTACTTCGGTAAGATTCCAGTACATCTCAATCGATGCCGAAAAATCTCCTGCCAATCGGTAGTTGTTGTTGCCAATTCGAACATCCTCGCATTCGTGCCGCGGTATCAATCTCAGTACCGGTTCTCCCCTGCGAAATTCCATGATCGCGGTGAGGGAGCAAACCGCTCCCCGAGCACGAAAGGTGGCTATACCAAAGTCATTTCGTAATTTCATAGCGGGTATCACTCCGACTAACGGTACTCCTACCCCCGCAATCCGGTAGCGTTCTTCCAAATCATCCAAAGTTATGTCCGCCGCCGGAATGATGTCATCAAATACATCCGTTACCCGCTGTAAATCTTCAACTCCCTTATGTTCAAGCATTATTACGCACGATGCTCTCTTCCCTTCTTTGTGGTAATCGTACCTTATCCGTCTCATGTAGTGGAGCAAGTCCCGATTGTATCGCTCTACAGTTACCTTCTTATCCTCATCGCTCAAATCTTTGCTCCTCAGCTTCTCCCAATCTGTCCGTAGCCCTGCCAGCAACGTCGGTACCGCCTCCGCCCCGCGATTTTCCTTCTGCAGGTACGGACTCGGCAACAATGTGTGCCGACATCCCACTGTTAGCAGGAGCAACACCATCATCAACCAAACGCCATACACTCGTACCCTTCCTCGCATATCCCAAATCATAGCCCACGCCCTGTTTTTGTCAATCATATTTTGCGTTCGCCCCGGGAAAAATCCACACTCGCTCCGAGAAAAATAGCAGTCCGGCGTTGTGCGAGCAGGGGAGGATACGAATGCAAGGCGGAATAGCGTGCGGTTGGTAATTCAAGGTAGCGTTATTTTAGGCTGTCCGGTGGTTAATATGTTTTCTATCAGATATTTATGATGCGTATCTCATTTCCAATGCGATGTCAAGCACATATATCTCTAATTCTCCTATTTTGTATGAATCACGCAAATAAATGTTTCAAACTAACGAAACAGGCACGTGTTCTTTCTGCCTGCCCGGATAAGAGTGCATCTTACGAAATATAAATACTTTACGAGATCGGGAGTTGCTCACTGCATTGGAAATGAGATACACTCTTCTCTGTCGGGGCATACTGCGTTTTGCGGTGTTGCCGGTGTCCGTTGTAACAGAGAAGGTAAACCGTGAAAACGACAGTTGAGGGAGTAAGCAAGCGCGACGCACGCGGGGATATCCGGCGTGTGCCTGTCGGTTGTGCGCGGACGGACGCGGAAAAGAGAAGAACATCGAATAATTATGACATCGGGGAATAGAGCACAGACATCCCAAAAACGGGGTACACAGGCGGATAGCCGCACGCAGAGAACCATTCCGAGCGGATGGGAGAAACCCACTCCCGACTCAGGTACAGACAGAGAGGATGTCCTCACCCCTCCGTTCGATGTGGGAAAGGATTACGAAGCGACGGAGCACTTTTCCACAGGCGGGATGGGGTGTACGTACAAAGGACGGAATAAGGTGAGCGGGCAGGAGGTTATCATCAAGATACCGCACGATATGCCGGGTGCGGATGCACGCTTCGAGCGGGAATGTGAAACCCTGCACCGGCTCTGTCAGTCCGCAACCTGCCCGCATATCGCGCAATGGTTGGATAACGGCAGCATAGAGGACAAGGGAAGAAAACGTCCGTACTTGGTCATGGAGCTTGTCCGGGGCTCGACTCTGCGGCAGATACTGCAGAGTAGGTCTGTGTTGCCTTGGGACGAAGTCAAGGTTCTTCTGAAACACGTGAATCAGGCTCTGCAATTCATGAACGACAGCGGTGTGAGTCACCGTGATATTAAGCCGGACAATCTGATTTACGACGCAGAAAACAAGAGATGGGTGCTCGTTGACTTCGGAATCGCGCATGATGAGGGACAGCAGGTCATGCAAACCCTGATCAGTAATGAGGGGACGTGGGATTACATGTCGCCGGAGCAACAAGAAGGCAAAAAAGTAGACATTCGGAGTGATATTTATTCCCTAGGCAAGGTCGCGTGGGAAGCCCTTATCGGTACATGCCCTCGCGTGGGTACGGAATATCCCTCGAAATACGTGAAGGACGGAAAGAAGAATCCATCCGGTTCAGATAAGAACGTGGACGATCTTATTCGAATGATGACCGCCGCTGATCTCGAAGAACGGTTCCGATCCCCGGATGAGCTTTCCCGTGCACTTGAAAATACGGTCAGATATGTTCGACTGGGAAGATTGTTGAGACTGATACTGAAAATATTGCTATGGGTGATGTTTGTCAGCTTACTCCTCGTTACTGTGTGGCGTTTCGGTGACTATTGCATCGGGAGGGAAATAGAAGACGCGGCGAGGAAGACTGATAAGTGTGTCGCGTTACAAGAGATAGAAAATATATCCAGACCATTCGGAATGGGGGATTCAACGTACAATAGAGTTGTCCCCGGTCTGAGAAGGGATACCGAGACGGAGAGGAACGAAATGATCGAGGAATACAACAGGTTGAAAGGAAGTGGGTCTGAGATATTCAACATGGTAAACCGTTTTAGAGACTGTAAGAATTTCGTGAACAAATGGAAAGCTGCGGGGTACGGAGGTGATCGTGAGATAAAGGAGATTGAACTTATGCTCCCGGACTTAAAAATGGAAGCGGAACTTGAAGAGAAGATAAAGCCATTGTTGGATGGTAAATTGACTATTGACGGATGTTTTGAGTGCCTTGATGTATTAAAGAAGTACCCCGGGAGCGACCTCACACGTGAATATATGGGCAAGATTCGCGAGAATTTTAAGCGAGCATACGTGAGTGATGTCGATACAAAGATAGCTCGGCATCAGTTCAATGCGGCATTAAAGGAGTTGGACCGTCTTGTGAATGCAAATGTTGTCGAAAGAGAGTTTATCGATAAATTGAAAAGGAAGGTTGAGGATGAACGAAAAGCGTATGAGTTTTCTAATGTGCTGGATTATATTCGAAAAGCGTGTGATGCCAAGGACTATGTAGGAGCTCGGGAAGAAGTGGATAAATATAAAGAGAAATACCCGGACGATGCGCGTGTAGGTCAAATGTATCAAGACGTAGCTAAAAGATTTGTATTATTTATTGCGGATTTGGCGAAGCAGGCGCATCAAAGCGGGAAAGATACTCATTATGAGGATTTGGTAGAACGGATTCACGAATTTATCGAGATTTTCCCCGAACCGGAATACCTGCAATATAGGGATTACTTTTCTTCAGTCATTCTGATTGTGGTCAGAGAAAGAATGTGGAACATAGCTACATCTCAAGAGAGTCCGACGATCAAAGCCGGCGAAATTGATAGGATGCGGTGGACGGAATGTAACGAGCGGCATCGGGAGTATTTGAATGAATTGAGGAGACTCGTAATAGATTACATCGGTCGACCAACGTACGAAACAGGTTATATGGCAAAGTATCGGTATCAACGTGCCCCTATTTCAGGTGTAGGCAAGCCGACTATCTACAGAGTGCATATTGAGCGCATAGTTGTTTCAATGAGCGACGAATATTACAAGGAAATGAAAGGAGCTTTTGCCGCGGACCCTAGGGTGAGCATAAGTCGCTTCACTCAGAGAAGCCGCATGGATGAGTTATATAAAGCAGACGGACCTAAGGGTCGACAGTATTTTGAGTTACCTGTGAATAGTTATTCTATGCTTGATACAGAGAATGATGAGATACGATGCAGCTTAGAGGATAAGGATGTATTCGATAAAGCGAAACCTTTAGGTGGTAAGGGTACTATAGACCCAAGTGAAACGTCAGCAAGATGGGAATTTGATAACGGAACGACTATTGAAATTTACTACAAGGCAGACTAACTTTAACCAAACACTGAATATGAATACACTGATAAAAATACTCACAGCTATTGCTCTCATTGCTGTCATTGTTGCAGCAGTGGTGCATGTTATTATTGTGATAAATAGACCACCGACAACAGTAGTACAGCCCCCGCCTCCTCCACCCCCTCCTATCGTGGATGTAGGGGGTGATGTCAAGCCCGAGAAAACAATACATGTGAAGCCGGATGATCCGATACTCCCGGAGTACCGTTCTATCAATCGTCCTGAGATCCTGCAGAATATGCGAGAAGAGGGAAAGACCTATTGCAGTGCTATAGTGGGCAAGGTTTCCGGACGTGCAAAAAAGAGAGATTGGGAAGCTATACAAGTTGCAGCCAACTTTAATTATATCTACACGATGAAGACGACCGGGAAAATTATCAAAAATGACGGTAGGACCATTGTGGAAGAAAGACGCTTTGATAACGTCGGAGAAAACTGCGTTGTAACTGATGTTTCTGCTAGGTTATCCCTGCCGGAGGAAGGGATGGTGGGCAAATTTATAGACAGCTTCGTCCGAGGGATAACGGGGGGACTTGTCTCAGGGAGGGATGCGGTTAAACTTGCTAACCACGTAATTCGATTTGACAAGGTACCTGAGGGAATGATGCCATTCCTAGAGGAAATCTTTGATACAGATGAAATTGCGGACAAGATAAAGATGCTTAGTAAAGAAAAAGACGGTAGGATTTTAGAAGGGAAAACGGTACGCATCACCTTCGAAGACGGAATGGGTGTAACAAAAATTGAGCCGGTTGGAAATTACAAGCTCAGTGTTGAAGAACAAGAAATCATTAAACGTACCAATTATGTTATGGATTATTATCTGATGCCCGAAAAAAAGGTTGCTGTGGGGGAAGAATGGAAGATCAATGCGGATGTTTTTTCAGGATTGATAGATCCCCGTCTTCCGGGTAAAATTATAGGCGAGATTACAGTAGAACGGATTGCCGATTTCAGACGGAAAGGAAAGGGGGTTAATAAACGCATACGGCTAACGGATGGTAAAATAAGTGTGGTTAATCCGGAAGGGGGAAACACCGTGAGGGGAGAAGTAACTCGGGTTAGTGGGATGGCGATTAGGCCGGATGAGCACAGAGTGGTTACAAGTGCCGGGCTACGGGGCTACGTTCAGTACAAGGAGGTATCACGTCACCACCTACTCTTCGATGCCACAATGGAAACGGAACCGAGATTTGAGGTGAAGTACGAGTGCGAGGTGAAGGATAATTGACCCTAAAAATAGCAACGAAATTCTATGTCAAGGCAACCTTCAGTCGGTTTTCTTCTATGTCCGGAGTGTCA
>CAZJIH010000061.1:0-12776 GCA_964545935.1 uncultured Akkermansia sp.
ACGATCTTAGATTTTTGATTGACGATTTGAAATTCTAGGCGCCTACGTCGGCGCAGGGATCGGAAGTTAGTTACACCGCAAAGCTGTGGCGTACCGCTGAACCGCAGTCCTGCCCCAATGCCCGCCGCCCCGCCGCATTTACGATCTTAGATTTTTGATTGACGATTTGAAATTCTAGGCGCCTACGTCGGCGCAAGGATCGGAAGTTAGTTACACCGCAAAGCTGTGGCGTACCGCATACGGTAGGGGGGCGCCCTCCGTGGAGGGACGCGCAACGGAGCGCGCATTATTTGCAAATCAAAAATCAAAAATGCGGCAGGGGGGGCGGGTGCGGCGGGCATTGCGCGGCGGGGCGGCAGGACTGCGGTTCAGCGGTCCACAGTGGGTGTTTCATCCAATACGGATTCGTAAACCCAACTCCCTTGTATGCATGTTTCGGGACACCATCGGTAGATGTCAGAAGCTTCACTAAACGCTCTCTCCAATGGCTATGCGGCGCAATCACCTTCATCATTCGGTAGATAAAAGTAAGTGCCGCTGCTGTAGTTTCCTGCCCGCGCACTAGCTTTTCCCCGTTCCCGGTCGGCGACCACTCCCCTGTCACGCTATCCCATTTGTAGTCCCACAAGAAATCCGTACCCTTTCGTAAAATATTTTTGTGATTTCTACTCAACCATCGTCTGTTCCAAATACGAGCTTGGTGTGCGCAGCTATTTCGTATATCATTCAACAATGCTATCCCGGAAAGAAAAAACTTTATATCATTAGCCATCCCCATATCGGCAGCGATCTTCGCAGTAATCCCGGAACTATTTTTTAAACCCTGAAAAAGCAGCTTCCGCAAATTACCGAAAGAGGTAAACTCCACAAACAATCCTATAGGCAAAACGCGTGCATCTGCGTACTGAGCACGGTAACGTACGGCATCCTCTGCTTGACTGCCTTGGTAGTACATATCTACTGTTGATAGGAAATCTTTGACATTAAAAAAAGCATTGTAATTATTTTTACTCCGGTGCGGGAAATCACTGCCTGTATCCTCCGACCAATGATGGGCAATCAGTGTCCGCAATGCCACCTCAATGCGGGCAGTTGCCTCGAAAGTTATCTGACGAAGTTTTCTATCGAACACATAGCGTGCCATTACATCTTCCCAATATGCTCCCGGATGAAACTGCAACACCGCCCCCTGTCGGGTATCGACGAGGCGACTCCACCAGTATGCTTCAAATCTATGAAAATTGACATATTTCAATCGCTCAGCAATTTCATGTCGCAGGTGTTCACTGTTTAAACCGACCGCACTGTGCATACCGGCATCCACGAGCATTTTCGCTTGTCGTTCGTATATGGAAATATTATTGTTCATGATGTGCTGTGCTCTTACATGAGATGACCCCGAGCACACGAAGCGTCCGGGGTCAAATAAACATTGTGGTTTTTTCGTCGCAATGAATGCAACGTCACTCCTTTTACAGAGCAACCCCACCTGGCTGCGCCCAGTCTACCACATCCCCCTTCCCACGTCAAGACTTTTTTCGAAAAATTCATTTTTCCCACACTAAAAAAAATGATACCCCTACATACACACTGCTTTGTTACGAGTATTACAGATACAACAGAGACAATGGAGTGTAAAATCGGGATGGAAATTTGGAAGGTGATATCAAGGGCGGACGATGTTCCACCGGGCAGTTCTTAATTCCGGAGGGAAAACTACAAATATCTGAAATGAACCCGGGCACGCGGCATCATAGCCTCATCCCCTGCATGGGGCAAACAAAATTCCACAAAATTTCAAAAAACACCCCCCCCAAAAAAACGGCACCGGGTACCGATCACCTACTACCTACCTGACACATCACAAAACATGGCGCAAACTGCGATCTATCGGAATTATTTCTTGACAAATTTTTATTTTTGTGGATAATTTGTCTCACCATGTTGGTAAGAGCACACCAAGGTAGCGGCGAGGATACCATATCGCACTCGCGCCAGTACCGGCTCGGAAAGTCCGGTGAATTGCTGCGCGTTATGCCCGGAGTTTTCGTAGAGCAAGGAACTATGCTGACAAATGTAAATTTGATGCAGATATTGTCTATTCGGCAGCCGGCAGCTGTTATGAATCTCATTTCCGCGTTGGCATATCATGGGATGATAACTCAAATTCCGGATTACATATCATACGCTCTGCCGCGCGGAAAATATGCTCCAAAACTAGCGGTAGCACCTACTCGTGTGTGGTACGTATCGCCTGCTTATCTCTGTCACGGTATTACGAAAACAAAAGGTGAATATGGTACGTTTAAGGTAACAACTCCGGAACGTACATTGGTGGATTGCTTTAAGTATCGCAATAAGCTTGGGCTGGATGTGTTTACGGAGGCATTGTTCCTTGCACGGCATCAGGTAAACATGTGGTGCTTGCAGGAATTAGCCACCGAACAACGTGTATTGCGAGGCATCTTGCCCTACCTTAAATCATCTGCTTATGAAATTCGATAAATTGCTCAAAGAAAAATCATTACGCGAGAAAATACTTCCGGAAAAGCTTTTGCAGCATTATGTGATGGAGCGTTTTTTATATAGGCTGTCGCTCTCGCCGTATGCCGACCATCCTCAAGGGCGGTATGCTGATGCTCGGTATAGGAGCAACTCCGGCTCGTTACACGGCTGATATTGATTTACTCGGATATGTTAAAAATGATCCGGTAAACGTCTCAAGGATTTTTCGCGATACACAGCCATCCAATAAGAGAAGCATGTGATTGCCAATTTCCCCGGACGACATCTCGGATATTCGCATCTATTCGCTTAAAACCATGTCTAAACCCAACTTTTTCTGCAAGGATTAACCATCCTTGCGCCACGGCAACGCCTAGAATTTCAATCAAAAATCCCAAAAGTCTTCCCCACCACACCCTCCGCAACTCGTCGCTGAACTGTGGAGAACCGCCAGCGTTGGGAGCGGGCTCGTTTCCGCGGAGGTACCGCGCAACGGAGCGCGCATTATTTGTAAATCAAAAAGGCGGAGATGCGGGTGTAGTGGGCATTGGAGCGTGGTGGCAGGACTGCGGTTCAGCGGTCCACAGTGGGTGTTTCATCCAATACGGATTCGTAAACCCAACTCCCTTGTATGCATGTTTCGGGACACCATCGGTAGATGTCAGAAGCTTCACTAAACGCTCTCTCCAATGGCTATGCGGCGCAATCACCTTCATCATTCGGTAGATAAAAGTAAGTGCCGCTGCTGTAGTTTCCTGCCCGCGCACTAGCTTTTCCCCGTTCCCGGTCGGCGACCACTCCCCTGTCACGCTATCCCATTTGTAGTCCCACAAGAAATCCGTACCCTTTCGTAAAATATTTTTGTGATTTCTACTCAACCATCGTCTGTTCCAAATACGAGCTTGGTGTGCGCAGCTATTTCGTATATCATTCAACAATGCTATCCCGGAAAGAAAAAACTTTATATCATTAGCCATCCCCATATCGGCAGCGATCTTCGCAGTAATCCCGGAACTATTTTTTAAACCCTGAAAAAGCAGCTTCCGCAAATTACCGAAAGAGGTAAACTCCACAAACAATCCTATAGGCAAAACGCGTGCATCTGCGTACTGAGCACGGTAACGTACGGCATCCTCTGCTTGGCTGCCTTGGTAGTACATATCTACTGTTGACAAAAAGTCGCCTACATTAAAAAATGAATTATAATTATTGCTACTTCTTTGAGGGAAATTACTACCCGTCTCCTCTGTCCATAAATGGGCGATGCGTGTTCTTAAAGCCACCTCTATGCGGGCGGATGCATCGAAAATAACCGAACGGAGATGTCGGTCAAACATATAACGCACCATGATATCTTCCCAACACGTACCCGGGTAAAAGCAAAGCTGTGTTCCCTGCCGAGTATTGATGTTATATTTCCAATAGGGCTCCAACCTGTGAAAATTTATAAATTCGAGACATTCGGCTATTTCCCTGCGGAGGAGCTCACCGCTTAAACCCGCCGAACTGCGCATGCCGGCGTTCACAAGTGTGTCCGCCTGTTGTTCGTAAGTCGGTGTATATGGTTTCATTTTATTCCTCTATCCTAATATTGTGAGATGACCCCGGGCACTCCACGTACCCGAGGCCAAATAACATTGTGGTTTTTTCGTCGCAACTGATGCAACGTCACTCCTTTTACAGAGCAACCCCACCTGGCTGCGTCCAGTCTACCACATCCTCCTTCCCACGTCAAGACTTTTTTCGAAAATTTTTCCCTTGCGTCAGTTCTGCCGATGCTCACGCGCCAAGTCTCATTTCCCTTTCTTCCTATCCATACCACGTATTTTTCGTATCACCTTTTTCCCCCCCCGTCTGAGTTCTTTAATTCCCGACTCTGCGATCGGTATATTCTCCGGATATTGTCCGGTATTTTCTTTCATAACCTTACGCACGCTCCGCCCTACATCAAATGCTGCCTGCTCAAGCTCCTCCTGCCCTTTAAGAGCACGTGTTTTTATACGTTCCGTTGTCTGCGTCACGCGAAACAAATTAGCTGCCAACTCCGTACTTCCCATCCGATCATACAATACTCCATCGCTCTCCTTAAACTTTTTACGTTTCTTTAATTCATTCAGACTCATATTATACATCCCACGGTACCCCTTATCACGGAACATAGCATAGCTCACCACTCCGCGCTGCTTCACCGTTGTCGAAAGCAGCTTCTCCTCCCCGCTTATACTATGTCTTGTACGCAGGCGCTCAATATCAGCGTATTCCATCACCGTATCCGCCATGTGCGCCAAGCAGTACTGCAACAAACGTACCTGCATCAAATTTTGATCAGCGTATTGCGTAATCAAAAAACATGCCATCCGTGTAAACTTGTACAACCCAACCGTCCCATCCGGTTCCACATGACTATACCGTATAAAGTCATCCAACGGGTCTATCTCCAACCCGGCACACGATGATAACGCTTTCATTACCACAGACTTAAAAGCTTCATAATCCGTATACCCGAGCAAGCGCATCAAATCCGTGTCCAACCAATAACTGACACCGTTACTATGCGCCTTCTCTTCAAACGCGTGCGCCATCATTCGCAGCTGCTGTGTCTCTGATTCTCCGCCCTTCACACCCACATTCCACCACAACTGCCCCATAATGTCAAGCCAATTTTTTCACCGCTCGTTTGCGTGACGATCGAAGAAGTTAGCGCACTCCGTTGCTCGAAGGCGACCCGCGACGTCGGCGGTGCTCCTTGGTTTCGCGGTGTAAGACACCTTGCGCCGCGACGACCCCACGATTCCCCAATCAAGAATCAAGGATGCGGCGGGGAAGAGAGTGGGAAGGCAAGACCGTGGTTCGTTTACTTGAGCAGAATCTTGAAGTCTACCACGGCGGCACGCTTAGCCGTAACCAGTACGGGATTTCCGTCAATGGCTTTAATTTCAGGGATATCCAAGACGAGTTGCTGTATTTTACGGAGGGTATCAGCAAGGGGACCGACAGCTTTCGAAGCTTCACCGCGCACACCGTTGAGGATAATACCTATCTTTGTTTCTTTGATCATCGCGTCAAAATCATCCGCCGGGAGTATCCGCATAGTTGTATCGCGCATGACCTCAGTATATATCCCGCCTGTACCGAAAACCATCACACGTCCGAAAGTTTTATCACTGTTGACCCCGATGATAGTTTCCGTACCCTTGGTGATCATCTCTTGGATAAGTATAGAAGCGCCTTTAAGTTTAAATTTATCGATAGAATTCCACAATCCGCTCCATGCTTCTTGGAAAGTCGCGTCATTGTGCACATTCAGGTATATCCCTTTCATCTCCGTCTTATGCAGGGCGTCCGGCGCGGAAAGTTTGAGAACCACCGGATTCGGGAAGATATTGTGACAAAAACACAGAGCGTCTTCTTTAGCCGTGAAATTGGCACTCTTCGGGAAATCTATGCCATAGTGAAGCATAAGCTGATTCACAACATCTTGGGGTAAGGAAGCGAGCCCCGCTTGCTGTGCCTCTACAATGGCTTTGTGCAGCGCCTCCGGCACAGCTTCTTTCTCTACCGTAGCCAACTTCTTCCCGCGATAACGCATTTGCGCCTTCAACATCCCCAACAGCCTTACCACATCCGCGGGATATTCGTATGTAAGCACATGCGCCGCAGAAAGAATTTTGCGTCCGGCATCCACATGTCTCCCCCCTACAAAAGAACAGAATATGTTGACATTTTTGTACTGCGGGACAAGCCGTAATATAGCTTCGGCTGTACCGGTTGGGTCGGTAACGCGCTGCGGTGTCAACAACACGAGGATATTTTTATATTCACCGCATTCACAGAGTACGCGTAACGCATTTTCGTAACGATCCGCTTTTGCGTCTCCCACCACATCTATGGGATTGCCGTAGGCCGCTTCCGGTGTCAGCACCGCTTTGAGCGCTTCGATTGTTTTTTCACTCGGACGCGCCAAATCGAGCCCGGCATCTTCGCACAAATCAGAAGTCAGCACTCCGACGCCGCCGGCATTGGTCAGCACCGCTACCTGCCCGTCGAAGTCCGTGTGATTGCAGTATTGCAGGATCTCGAGCAACCCGAAAAGTTCACGATCATTGTACGCTTGGATAGCTCCGGCTCCCTGCAGCGCCATCTCTAATACACGATAATTAGGAGCTAACGACCCGGTATGAGAGAGAGAAGCTGCCTGTGCTTTGCTGCTTTTACCGGGTTCCATGATGACACACGGCTTCGTGTCGGATACCTTCTTCAATACTTCCAGAAAACGTCGCCCGTTTTTTAACGATTCCAGATAAAAGACAAAGGCGGACGTATTGGGGTCATCTTTCAGAGCATCGAGCAGTGTATCTTCCCCCATCACCGCTTTATTGCCGATGGAGATGAAATGCGAAAAACCGATACCTTTTCCGGCTGCCCAATCCATGATGGCCGAACAATACGCGCCGGACTGCGAAATAAAAGCAACATTGCCCTTCTGCGGGAATCCGTCCGCGAATGACGCGTTCACATTGTCGTAAGTGGATATATGCCCGAGGCAATTCGGACCGAGGAGATTAATGCCGTTGTCCAAGCATTTTTGAGCTATCCGTTTTTCTAATTCCTTTTCGCCGACCTCCGCGAAACCGGCCGTAATAATTGATATGTTGCGAGTCCTATTAACCACACACGCGTCAATAACCGGTTCGGTAAAACGTGCCGGTACCAATATGACTACCAAATCCATCGGTTTCGGTAATTTATCGACCGAACCGTAACACGGTTTACCGCATAGTTCTTTCCCGTCAAGTTTCGGATTCACTCCGTATAACTCACCGGTATATCCGGCCGCTATTATGTTGTTAAACACGACTGCTCCCAACTTAGCCGGATTGTCAGACACACCGACTACTGCAATACTTTTCGGCTGAAAAAATGATTCCAGTGACATAGTTCGTCTCCTTGTGTAGTGATAATTATCGGAACCCCTCCTCTCGGGGGGGCAACACGCTCATCCTAGCACACTTTTTCCAACTCCGCAAGCAAGAAATTACATCCAATCCCAAAAAAATTAACAGCCATGCACTGAGTGGTGATTTCGTTGCCGTGAAACACGGGGGAAATTAGGCATGAAATACGAAATTGCCGAGTTACGGAGCACCGCGTGCGCCGGGGTGCGTTACCATCCGCGCAACTCTATTACGCCTAGCTCTCTCACTTCGTACTTACTCCTACCTTAATTCACACCACAGGGCTCTGTGGTCGCTTGCTGTGTGGCTGCCGATGATACCCATATTAGCATTGCGACCCATACGCTTTTTGAGAACATCGTTGACGTACATTTGGTCGAAGGTGCTGTAGACGCTGCCGGTTCTGAAAAAAATAGTCCAGACATCACCGTGCTCATCTGCTGGGACGAGGATGTTCATAGCACCCTCCTTGGTAAGACCTTGGCTCATAATGGTCAGCGAAGGTTCCTTCGGTCCAGCATTCCAGTCACCGTACACAAGTATGGGCATATTGGGTTCCGAGCGTATGGCTCGTAGTATATGGGTCGATAAAGTTCGTGCTTCATGTGCTCGAAAGGAATCCGAAGCATGCGGATCATCTGTCACTTTAGATTTCAAATGAACTCCCATAATGCGAAAATATCGTCCGTCCCCCGTGCGTATTGTTACATCCAGAATTCCTCGTAACATATAGAGTTCCTCCTGCCCCGTCAATTTACAATTTACTATCGAATGGTCTTCCGTTATAGGATGCTGCGACAATATCGCTAGGGCTCTATCCTCTCGCATACGTTCCAATACCTGATAATGCGGATATCTGAGCCCCTGTTTTTCAAGTCGTTTTATGAGATCACGAACAGCCGCTTCCCCACCCATTTCCACCAATCCGACAATCTCCGGCTTCGCCTCCGCTATGACACTCGCTACAGCATTACGCGATTCCACGGATTTGTAGTACCTCTTATAGTGTGAACGTTGAGGGTCTTCCTTAACAAAATAATTCTGAACATTCATCATGAGGAAGCGTACAGGAGTCCCGACACCCGGTATTTTTTTCGGTTCGGTAACCTCCGACACACCCCCATCCGTCGGTTGTACCTCAATCCGCGGGAGAGTCTCTTCCTTTATCTCCTGACTCGGCGGTGCGTAGTACAGGTAAAGGAGGACACTGACTAACAGAGACATCGCAATGAGCAAATAGTCCCTGTTCGCCGTCAGCTTATGCAGGATTTTTCGCATGTCAATTATCCTTTTTCAAGCCACTGCGCCGCATCCGGTGCCGTATACGTTAAAATCATATCCGCCCCCGCACGTCGAATACTCAGCAACGTTTCAAGCGTAACCTCTCTCTCATCCAACCACCCGGATGCCGCCGCCGCCTTTATCATCAGGTATTCCCCGCTCACGTGGTATGCCGCTACCGGTAAATGTGTGTGTCGACGCATAGCCGCTATGACGTCCAAGTAACACGTGGCGGGTTTGACCATCAGGATGTCAGCACCCTCCTGCACATCTAATTCCGCTTCTCTCAAAGCTTCCCGCACATTGCCGGGATCCATCTGATACCCCTTCTTGTCACCCGCCTTCGGTGCACTCCCCAACGCCCCGCGAAACGGTCCGTATAACGCCGACGCGTATTTCGCCGTATAACTCATCAACGATACCTGTTCGAATCCCCGGGCATCGAGCGCCCCGCGCAGTGCACCTATCCGCCCGTCCATCATGTCACTGGGTGATAAAATATCCGCACCGGCTTCAGCATGGCTAAGTGCCTGTAAAATAAGTGCTTCAACAGTTTCATCATTGAGTACCTCAATCCCTCCCCCGGGCAATTCCCTCACGATTCCGTCCTGTCCGTACGTGCTGTAGGGGTCAAGGGCTATATCGGTCATCACCGATAACCCGGGTACCCCCGCCTTCAACGCGCGTATCGCTTGTTGTACAATCCCCTGCGACCGGTACGCTTCCTTCCCGTCCGCTGTCTTCCTCTCTTCCGGTACCACGCCGAATAAATCTATACAGCATATCCCCAAGTCATTGTACAACCACTTGCACTCTTCTATTAACCCTTTCACACTCCATCGCTTACACCCGGGCAACGAGGCTATCTCTTCATCCCTCTCCCCCTCGTGCACAAACATGGGGTATATCAAATTTCGTACGCTCAACGTACTCTCTCTTACCAAGTCCCGCATCGCGGCACTCTTCCTGTTCCTTCTCGGTCGTATCGGTAATTTCATATCCGTTTCCTCCGACAACTATCTTACCACAACCTCCCCGCCTTTTCCAGCGTTTCTTCTTGACATTATCCCCGCGTGTGCTTTAATGAGTCCGTTATGAGTACGATATACACGCAGATAACGGGAAAAATGAAGGCGGCGATGCTCAGTCGCGATACGGTAGCATTGAGAGCCTTGCGCGGATTGAAAACCGCACTCCAAAACGCTCAGATAGCGAAGGGCAATGTGCACGTAGAATTACCCGAAAATGAAGCGCTCAACGTGGTGCGTAAGCAAATAAAACAACGGGAAGATTCTATCCGCATGTACGAACAGGCAGGCCGCTCGGATTTAGCGTCCGAGGAAAAGTCGGAATGCAATGTTTTAGCGGCTTTCCTTCCGACGGAATTGACTGAAGCGGAGATTCAACCGATTCTGGAAGCGGTAGTAGCCGAGTTAGGCGCGTCCGGGAAAAAAGATATGGGACGCGTAATGAAAGAAATGCAAGCGCGTACTCAGGGCCGTGCCCCGGGTAGAATGCTCTCCGCTATGGTCGCGAAAATACTTAATTGAGTCCGGTTATGTTCTGTGCCGTCATCGTGGCGGCAGGCTCGTCTCAGCGTGCCGGCTTCGATAAATTGGCAGCACCGCTGGCGGGTTTACCGGTGCTTTGCCGCAGTGTCCGCGCCTTCGCAACGGCAGGCGTAGAGTATATTATCCTCGTGTGTCCGCCGCAGCGTTGGGCAACTCTGCGTCCGTGGAAAGCCGCCGGTAAAGTCCCGATAACACGAGTCGACGGCGGTACACGTCGCCGCGATTCGGTTTGTGCCGGACTCCGCCTCGTAGAAGACGACGACACTTGGGTAGCCGTGCACGACGGAGCTCGTCCTCTCATAACTCCAGCCGGTATACGCGAGTGCTTGGCAGCCGCGCAGCAGTACGGAGCGGCTGCCTGTGCGCATCCCATCGCCGACACCCTGAAACGCGTCGATTCCGATCACCTCTGCACCTCGGAAAACATTGACCGCGCGGGGATGTGGGGTACGGAAACCCCGCAGATATTCCGCGCGGGGCTGCTGCGACACGCCTTCAAAGTCGCCGGAGATGACGACCTTACCGACGAAGTCTCAGCTGTGCAATTGCTCGGGGTCCGTCCCCGCTTGGTACACGTAGGCCCCAACCCAAAAATCACTTACCCGGGGGATTTAGAGTGGGCAGAGGTCCGGTACGTTCATTCACAGACTTGATACGTGTCACACAAATGTGTACAAATTGCCGACATGCGTGGATCGTGGGCGCAGGATTCCTGGGTACGGAACTACACCGAATCTGCCGCGCGACCGGTATGCGGGTGCTCACCATCGATGCAACCGCTCCGGCGGATGTTCAGGGCGCCGCACAGCATCCCGATACCCTCCGTACGGCTTCGCAAATGCTGCCCCCGGATACGATTTTCTGCTGTACATCTTCCGGCGGCGGAGATGCCTCCGCGTACATCCGTTGCTACGAAGAAGTGGCTCAAAGTCTGTCCCGTCTACCGCATGCACCGAATCTCGTCTTCTGTTCTACCTGTTCCGTGTACGAAGTAACGGACGGTACCGAGGTGACGGAGGAAAAAATATGTCCCGCGAGTTCCGAAAAAATGCGTTGTATCCTCCGAGCCGAAAAAATAATTCGGGAAGCCGGTGGTATTGTGGCACGTTTAGCGGCTCTCTACGGACCGCATCGCTGCGAAATAGCTCGTCGCTACATCGAAAACGGTGAAAAACTCCCCGGCACCGCCTCCCGCTGCGTTAATTACGTACATGTCTCGGATGCCGCGCAGGCACTCCTCTTGCTGTCCGTCCGCGGTACCACCGGGCATGTCTACAATGTCTGCGCAGAGTCTTTCCCCCTGTCCGTGTTTTACCGACAGATGCATGAAATTTATACCCCCCCACGCACTCTCCCCCTCCCCGTGCGTGGAAACCATGGGCATCTCCACCAACGCGTCAACACCGACAAACTACGTGCCCTCGGCTGGATCCCTAAAATGTGTCTCTTCGATTTCGCGCGTCATATGTCCCTCAACATGCCCTCGCCCTCCGCCCATGCGCGATGATTTGTACGAGCAACTCGGGGTCAATTCCCGCGCGGATCAGCGGACTATCAAGGCTGCTTACCGGAGCTTGGCTATGCGGCTGCATCCGGACCGTACCGGGGATGACGCAGACGCGCTCGCGCGATTCCTCCTCGTCACTGAGGCTTGGCACATCCTCGGCGACCCTGCACGCCGTGCTGAATACGATTCTTGGTTGGAGCGGCACCGCGTCTATGTCAATCTGCCGGAATTAGAGCACCTACCGCCGCACCATGCTCGTATGTCTACCCGCAACGTTGCCCGCCGTAGTATGCGTCGCTCCTCTCGTTCCCCGAGTCGTACAAATAGACGAGTGCGTCCGTTCCTTATACGACGTGTGTCGCGTGTCTCTCTCTGGTATTATTTGGTGATGTGTGTCTTATGTTTATCGTGC
Organism: uncultured Akkermansia sp.; assembly: GCA_964545935.1. Lineage (GTDB taxonomy): Bacteria > Verrucomicrobiota > Verrucomicrobiia > Verrucomicrobiales > Akkermansiaceae > Akkermansia. The sequence continues at coordinate 12,232 of CAZJIH010000061.1, forward strand.
ATATTACCCGGTGTGTTTCAGGCAACACGTGGTTTGAGTAAGCAGAGGCAGGAATCAACACCGCATAATAAATTACCACCGGGCGAATCTCCCTTATCGCCGGAAGAACAAAAACGAAATCTCCGCCGATACTTAGAACGTATACGCGCCGCCGCTCAAGCGGGTGACCGCGACGCTCAGTTGATTTACGGAAATTTGTTGTACAGCGGTATAGCCGGACTGGAGATGGAACCTGATCCGGAAGCCGCAAAATACTGGTGGGGAAAAGCCGGGCAACCGGATCGTTGCTCGCTCCACAGCGCGCCATGATTGCTCGCCGTCTCCCCCGCTTCTTGATTGAAGAGAAATGCACACCCCGCTGTGCGAAATTTCCGCCACCACAAAGCCAAGGAGCACCGCGTGCGGTACTCTTCAGCTTTGATATTTCGTTCCGCTTCCGCTTTAGAATGTCACCCTATACCCCACTGTCGCATTCGCACTCGTCCAACCCTTGCGGTATTCCAAGGAACCATCGACAAATATGCTGCCGGCGGCGGCGCTGATGG
>CAZJIH010000062.1:0-12704 GCA_964545935.1 uncultured Akkermansia sp.
GATCGTATGCAACCTGCTCGACTCGCTGCTATTGCGATGCGGTTGTATTTTGCTGCGTATGAACATAGTTGGAAATCATCGATAAACTCGGAAGATGTGCGTACACTTGCAGGGAGTGAAAGGTTTCGCCAATTTATCCAAGATGGGGAGTTCGAAGTTGTATTACGGGATAAGTTCGAAGACAAGGTATCGTATTCTGACAATCAAAAATGGGGTCTACCAAAAATCCTGCTCAGCATCATTCCTGCGAACATGCCTAATCTTTACGTTTTCCTCCTGTGGATAACGAGTAGAGATACCCCTATTGATGGTAAGATGTTAGCAGCACTTGCTCTTCTCATGGCTTTTTTCGCTACCAAGGATGAAGGTATTTGCAGAGACATTTATGATGAACTTCACGAGGATCCTTCTAGGATAAACCAAGAAAGATTATCTCAACTGCTGTGCGAAAAAATTCGAAGTGGCAAACTGATCCCTCCCCCGCGCCGAGAAAGTCTGCAGGAGGTGTGTTGTCGGGCGAGTGATGCGGATAAGACCAATGAAAAGGATGTAGATATCTACGGAATGGCTGACGGAGAGGGAATTCTTCAGGTGTGGGATTGGTCTCATCCCAAAAGTCGCATGCTACTTCTATACGCGTGTCGCAGCTATATAGAGAAAAGATTTAGTGGATACAATCCGGCGAGTGCTGTCTACAACGGGGATAACCGTCCTTGGGATTATGATCACATTTTTCCACAAAGTTGGCTAATCCAGGGAAGGGGCAAAAGGCAGGGACCATACCACACACTTGTCGGGCGATTTATAAAATGTATCGGAAATGTAGCACCTGTACCCTTTCATTTCAACAGGAGAAAGCGAAATGATGCCCCTTTTAGCGAGGCAATTGAACCTAGTTGTAACGAATATGTAAGGTGGACCAAGGAATTATTCTGTGATGACAATGAGTCTGACCATTCTTTACTCGAGACAGAACCCACGGAGGAGATAGAAAAGAATCCTCGCTTGTCTCAGCAGCTCGCCGGGTACGTAGCACGCAGGATGTGTAAACTGTATTGTGAGATGTACGAAAATCTGGACTTCGGGGAGTTACTCGGTTTTGCAGATTCCGTGACCAAGCGACGTGATGACGTTTTTAAGGCTTTCCGAAAGCAACTCTCCGAAGAAATTGGAATAGAACAGAGTAGGATCAATTCTTGGTTCCATACTAATAGCGGCTTACAGGCAAAGCTGGAGGAGGATAGTGACGATTGGAATAAAGCCAGACCGTGGATCGCCTGTGGTGTCGAGGTAAAATCTCAAGTAGAAAAGCAAGTAGAAGGCAAGGTGCAGCGGGGACTGGTCTGCATCTGCTCCGATGGAGATATTGTCGAATATGGGCTGAGGAGACACCCGGCTGACAACAACATCAATGGGGATTATGGTCTCTACTGGTTGTATAAGGATTCGGTCTGGGCGAAGATAACAGAGTCCTATTACAAGGATGGCTCTCTCGTTTACAATGGAGAATGTAAATTCAGTCAGCTTTTTGATAAAAATGGTGCATTAAAACGTGATGAATTAAGTAAAATTACCGCACGAGTCGCACAACTATACAGGGAACTTAAATCAAGGTAGGAGAAACAAAATATATACCGCGCTTCTCCGCATACGGTACGGGGCGTGGGAATGCATACAGAGTCGTGGCACATCGCGTTTCTCCCTAGCTCTGCATCGTAAGAAACGCTGCATCGCGAGAACACCACCATTCCCAATTAAAAATTAGCAATGCGGCAGGGATATGGGGAAGCGGACACTGCGGTGTACTGTGGAGGTATATGGTTCATCGCGCCTAGAAACCGTTAGAAACCTTATTAAATTTTAGACTCTTTTGTTATTGTGTAATAATTTGAGGAAAAAGAGATAAAATGCAAATTTTTGCTTGCCGAGATAGGAATCGCAGTGTAGGATAGCGTTCGTCGCAAGGATCGGTCGGGAAACCGGGACGGGTGAGGAACAAGGAGCTGTGATCAAGGATGCACAAAGTAAATCGGAGAGACTCCCGGTGATGGCACCGGGGGTGGTGTTGCACTTTTTGCATACCGCGGCAGGTCTACTCTTGTCCACGCACGAAGCAGCGGTGGAACCGTACGGTGCCGCCGTAAAGCATCCGATCCTTCCAACATTTGTTAAAAGATTCAACTATACATACTATGTCTAAACCAACTGAACAAATAAACATAGGAGACAACATACGTTGCATCTCCATCGGAGAAATCATGAAAGCGGGCTATCAGTTCTTGATACCTAAATACCAACGTGGGTACCGATGGACAAAAGCCGAGGTTGACTTCTTTGTAGATGACATTGTTGCCACACGCATAGAAGGTGGCGGGTGGAACTGCATTCAGCCGCTCGTTGTAGCGCGGCGGGATAAGAAGTGGGAAGTTATTGACGGGCAGCAGCGGCTTACGACTATTTATCTCATTTTGAAGGCACTTGGAGAGAACCCGGGATTTTCCATTGAGTATGAAACGCGTGAGGACAGTGGGGAGTTTCTCCGAGATATCGACAAATCCGAAGGATGCAACAAGAATGCGGACTATTATTTTATGCGCAAATCGTTTGATGCGATTGATAAAAAACTGGGAGGAAGCGATAATGAATCATTTCGGATCAAACTCTTAGAACGCACGAAGTTCATTTGGTATGCGCCGCCGGATGTGAGTGAACCTCAGGAATTATTTGCGCGACTCAATATCGGTAAAATTAAGCTGAGCAACGCGGAACTGGTAAAAGCCATACTGCTCAAAAGAAGCGGAGTCGACAGTGTCGGCTATGCGGCTCGTCGTTCGGAGATTGCCGTCCTGTGGGATCAGATGGAATATACGTTTCATGACGACGAATTCTGGTGTTTTCTCTTCAACCCGAAAGACGCGGAAAAGTACCCATGTCTGCGACTCGATGCCTTGCTAGAGCTATGGGCAAGGTATCGAGATGCCAATAAAGGAACTTCATATAACCCTAGGAACCGCGATTACTACATACTTGAGCGGGTAGAAGTTTTTTTGAAGGAGAAGGAGGGAAGCTCAGGATTGAGCAGAGCAGAAGCGATCTTGGATCTCTGGGAAGAGTTGCGCAGCATTTACAATGTGCTGCATACGTGGTATAGCGAGCAAGAAATATACCACTATCTCGGTTACTTACAGATGGACAGGATTCGGAGTAAGAGTACGGCCATGGAACAACTTGTCGTACGGTTGCAACAGTGGAATGAATCGCCAGAGAAAGGTGATTTTATCCGGCAGCTTAAGAAAGAAATAAGGGGAGGTAGAGGTATCGGGTTTGCCCAATTCAAAAAATATGTTGATAAGCGTGTGAACGGCAGGGAATCAATCATTACGGAAGACGAGGAAAAGCTTTTCTCCTACGGTAGTACTTATACATGGCGTATACTGATTTTATACAATGTTCTCACCTACCTTACGCGGGTCCTCGGTGGACACCAAGCGTATAAGACCGTGGCAACCATAGGTTTTCCCTTCAATCTCTTTAAAAGGGAAGGAGTCAACGGTGGATGGGATGTCGAGCACGTTGCATCCAATGCAGGTGATAATTTGGAGACAGATGGCAACCAGAAGAGTTGGCTTCTTTCCGTCTATGAGGCACTGGACGTAGTCAAAGACAGAGAAAGCGGTGACACAAAGGATGCCACGCTCGGAGGTAAGGATGCCGACATAAGAGAGGAAATCAAGAATTACCTTCAAAGATTACTCACCAAATCAGAAGGCGACACTCCGACCGAACAGGAATTCGATACGTTGCGTGATCACATTCGCGAGCAATGCACTTGGTTTCAGTCAGAGTTAGATGACTCCGACAAAGACAGCATCATGAATCTCGTCCTGCTAGATCGGAAGACAAACAGAGGGTTTAAGAACGATGTTTATCCCATGAAGCGTCGCTGGATACTTGCACGAGAACGTGGAGAGTCCGTGGGTAGAGTCGATGTAAAACTCGTGGATGGCAAGCTGAGCATTGTGCGAACTGACACCACGGAAGGAACTTACTCTTTAATCCTACCATGCACGAAGAACGTTTTCACCAAGTCATATAAAGAAAGCTCCTCCGCAAACGTAGGATGGAATATCGAGGATGCCCGCTTTTACCTCGCCGACATTCGGAATGTTCTCAACAAATACCTTTCGTGAAATATGAATAACATTGCAAAAAATATACCTACAACGAACATGAAATCTACCATTCTCGAAGGAACCCTAGAAAACTTACTCAAAGGTAAGAAGATTGAAATTCCCGCAATGCAGCGCGACTACGCGCAGGGCAGAACGGATGACGGCACCAATACCGTTCGCAAGGACTTTGTCGATGCGCTCTGGAATATCTTAACATCGGAGCAGGACGTCAACATGAGTCTTGACCTTATCTATGGGTGTGAGGAGTCTAAGGAATCTCCTGCGTTTATTCCCTTAGATGGTCAACAACGACTCACAACGCTTTGGCTTCTGCACTGGTTTGTGGCATCGCGCACTCATCACCTCGCTGAAATTAAAAGTTACATGCAAAATTTCTCCTATGAAGTACGGGAAGCTCCTCGTGCTTTCATGAGTGAGTTGCTCGATTTTGAATGTCCCGACACGAAACAACCTTCCATAGAAATTAAAAAACAGTCGTAGTACTACTCGGACTGGGATTTAGACCCCACGGTTTGCTCCATGCTTGTTATGATAGATCATCTCGCCGAACGCGGACCGTGTCCGGGTGCATTTTTCGAACGTCTCCAACGCTTCCGGTTTTACATGCTCGACATGGATGCGCTCGGGCTTTCAGATGATCTCTACATCAAGATGAACGGGCGCGGACTGGCTCTGACCCCCTTTGAGAACTTTAAGGCTGAACTAACGCGTCACCTCCCGTTCAATTCCGAACAGGTAGGGGAATTCACTCTCTGGCTCGACCATTCTTTCCTCGAATTTTTCTGGTCTGAATCGGACGTTGCTAAGAAACAACTCCCGGATTCCCTCATGTTGGAGTTTATCAATCGGTATGCCATTGTCCGAAAAATCCTTGTTACAGAAACCAAAGCGGAGGAGGGCGGTAAAATTATAGATGCTTTCCCCGCTGAATACAACTCCTTTACTCCCTACGAGTTTGATATCGACTGGATGCTCTTCAGGAAAGTTTTCTCCTTTATGGCGGAGGACAGGGAGGAGCAAAGTTGGCAGCCAAGTTGGGAGAGGAGCAAAGGAGAATATGTGCTTCCGAGCTATCGTCGCGAGGAACGAGGGGCTATTTCCCCCACAGGTCGATGCATCTTTGCCGCGATTTGCATTTTTGTCACGAAAAAACCGAATGATACTTGCAATTCCCCCCTCTTCAAACAATGGATGCGCATTTGCTGGAATGTCGTGGAAAATACATCCGGAATGGTTAGCCGTATAAAATTGCTTAAAAGACTCGCAGATAAGTTGCTTACAGAAAATACATCTGTTGACCTGTACGGATATATCGGGGAAATGATCAAAGGAAATAAACTCCGACCGGAGGATATTGTTGATGGGAATGCGTCCGAGCAACTTCGTGTGCTGCGCGAGGAATTTGAGAAAGCGGCAGAATATCGTAATTATTCGACGATCATCGAAGCTGAGAAAAGCTTCAAGGGTTCTATCTTTTTCCTGTTCGCATCAGATTATAACGAAAGCACGGGGTACTCTCTACGCTGGTCTGATTTCTTGGACAAGTGGGATACTCTCCAAGGAGAAAATGGCTTGCTCTGCAGTTTCCGAGAAAAAGATACCAGTTCGCAAAAAAAACTGTGGAGTCACTTTTGTTTCGAGCTCGTCAAACATGTGCAACCGGGGAAATGGGAAATTTGTGAAGCCCTTTATGGAAATCAAATTTTCGACTATACACGAGGAAGTATCGAAAAGGAAATTTTGACGAATGTCGCCTTGCTGCCTGCTATACATGCCATGCTTACAGATAAGGCGTGTCTATCAGACCAAGATGACGGTAAAAGGGCGGAAGAAGATTATCCCCCATACAACAGCGCACTGTGCCACCGTGAACTTATAGAATACGCAGTAGAAAACGAAAAAGAGGCTCGTTTACACTGGTACACCGGGCATGTTTGTTTGTATAAGCCCAGCACTAAATGGGAGGGAATTGTATTGGGACAGAAAGCCGCATCTAGAGCCGATTCCTTGATTATGCTGATAAAAGAAGGCAAAGTCTCACTGGGCGAGTGGAACGAGTGGAGGCGGCATGATGGTTTAACATCCTATTTGCGAGGGTGGAATATACCCTTTAAGGTCGGAGATGTACACTACATGTGGACAAGCTCCAGTACCATTCGATTAGATGGCGACTGGAGCAGTGACAAAGCCGAAGTCCGTTTCACGCATGATAGGTATCGTGAGATAGAGTTAAAAGTGGAAAGCTCTATTCTCGGTGTCATTCAGCCCCTTCTGGAAGATGTGGGCTGGGTGCGGGAATGTTCAGCATCTACTTCGAACACCTCACAGAGCTGACAAGTCTAGGACCATCGGTACCCAATTGGCTACCTAGTTCTTCGCCGGTATTTCCGTTTGTCGGAGTTACCGGCGCATTTTGTGGGACTGTGGAGAAAGAATGCAGGGGACGTAATGCGTCGAAACACACGCACCCTAAAAAACTTGATTGTCACGCGCCGGATGAACAGGGAAGCACGGGAGTGTGCGAGGTGACAAGAAGTACGAAGTAAAAATGCCGAGGCGTGGCGGGTGTGGGAAGTGCTGCAGTTCAGCGCACCTAGAAACCGTTAGAAACCTTATTAAATTTAAGTCTCGTTTGTTATTAGTGTAATAATATGAGGGGAAAATGATAATATGTAAATTTTTTGCTTGTCGAGGATAAGAATTGGAGTATAAAATATCGTTCATTGCAAGGGGAAGCAAAGAAGAACGATGGATAGACGAGAGCAAAGCAAATTGAATGAGCAGCTGTAGCAGTCCTAGAGACGGAAAGCTGTGCGGTGAGGCGAGGGAGAGAACTCCTAGCTGCCGGAGTGGATTTCAGTGCCGAAACGGTGGCGGACACCCCGTTGATTGCCGCTGCAGAAAGCGGGCACATCGACATCGTCAAAGTTCTGCTCGACGCCGGGGCAGACGCCAATTCTACTCCCCTGCTCTCCTACACCACTCTGCTGTCTGCCGCCACGGAGCAGGGGCGGACAGAAATAGCCGAACTCCTTCGCGCCGTCGGCGCAAAATAACTCTTCTTTCAACAACCCATAAACATACATACTATGAACGAAGAACAACAAGAAGAGTTCAACAGAAAGCTCATTGACACCATACTCGACAGGAACAGCACCCTCGCAAGCGTGCGGGAACTCGTTGCCGCCGGAGCACAGTTGGAGACACGGCTGCGGATATCGGAAGGCAAGGATGCATCCTATTGGACACCACATCTGTCCCAAGTAAATAAGGGCTCAGTGGTGGGCGATGGCGATTGCCTACCACATAAGCCCGCCGCAAGTACGAGGTACGAAGTGTTGGAATGCACCCGTGAGGTTGAAGCCCCCTAGGTGCGCAGAGCGTCTGTAGATTGACATTGCGGCGATTTTCGACAATTTTATTGGGACGGGTGTGATTTTTTCGGGGCAGGTGTTGTGTTCATGGTATGCTCATTCTACCGCAGCTCCTGTGGGTCGGGGAATACGGATGGCTATGTTATTGTTTTTGATTAAGGAACCGATGCACAGCGTGTTGCGCGAGTACCCTTTCGGTAGCATCCCCGAATAGCTGCGGATCCACTGCCTTATGGTGCATCCTATGCCGCGAAGTGGTACGTATTTGAAATCCGCACCACATTCTACCCTACTCGTTGATTCGTAGGCAGCCCCTTTTGGGTAAGAAAGCGATAATGTCCGGTTTGCGCGACCATCCGAAGCTGGGAAAAAGATGCACCCTGAAGCATGAGAATAAGAATTTTTTTGCATATAATTTGATTTAGGCTTGACTGCGGATTATAAGTCCGTTAACATATGTATGTGTTACGCGTGCCTACGGTTGGCACATTGACACTAGGTGTTATGCCGCAGATGATTGAATACAAAGATATGCTTATCCGCATTCATTCGAGCAATGCGAATAAGTTAGAGTACTCCCGCAACGGCGGGAAAACATGGATGCAGCTCTACGGAGGGAGGCTGACCATCGGAACGTTTAAGGACATCATGGTGCAGGGCAAAGAATTGCTTGCCTCCACGAGCAACGGTCTGTACTATTCTACGGATGGGCGAACATAGAATTGTCGCCGACACAACTAAAACGTAACCCCTAAAACCACATACGAATATGGAAAAGCCATACAATAATTACGAACTTTCCTACCCCAAAGGAGAACAGGATGCACCGGCGAAGTTACAAGGGCATGTAGACAGATGCATTGCCGGATGCGTAGTCAGACTTGCTGCTATTACAGCACTGGCGTCAGGTATGATTACCCCACTGCATGGAGCAATCGAAGCAGATATCGAAACAGAAATAAGTCAGGATTCGCCTGAAGAACAAATACGAAAGCTCCAGACAGGTGGAAGGTATGATCTAGCTTTGCGTAGGGCACGTGAAATTTTTACCTACAACTGCACTGAGAACAATTGTAGGCTTGTCTTGCGCTGTGCCCGAGAATATCAGAAGGAAGCAATGAAGAACATAACCTTGGCAGAAAAGCCTACCTCGTTTAAAGGCGAACTTTCTAATTTTTGGGTGAGAATTGGAAAGGATCCTAATACTTGGGGAGCATTGACCTCCGTGGTCTCCGGTGGTAGTAGCGTACTTGTTTGGAAGGTTCTCACGAAGGATACTGAAACGAAGGAAAATGCAAAAAAAGAGGCTGAGGGATTGGCAATTCAGCTTCCTTCAAGTGATAAAGTGAAGTCTATTATAGAGAGCTTAGAATCACAAAAAGTGGCAATAGTGTCCTTAATTGATCAACTTGACGCATCCATGGTGCAGGAGTTCTCTCCTTGGAAGCAGAAACTCTATAAAGAAGCTGTAGCGTTTAAAAAGGAACTTAAAAAAGTGCGAACTCGGTATTTGTCGTACAATGTTATGTCCCCCCACTTGTTCGAGGCTCATAGGAAGGGATTTATTGCTAGTTTGGAAGGCGATAAAAGAGGTTATGATGAGGCACTTAAAGTCGTAGCTAGGGGCATGAATGCGCAGTTCTTGTACCAAGCTGCTGAAGATGTGATAGAGCAATACTTCGATGTAATTCTTTTCATAAAAAATAAAATGGATGGAGAACAGTGGAATGAAGCTAAGCAACGGATGAATTTGGTAGAATCGTTGGACAAGTCGAAACCTCGCGGATCTGATGCTTGGTGTCCATAAAAATACTTGGGAATTCGTACTCTGCTGCATACTAATTAGTGTGTGGATGATGGCAGGAGTGGCAAACGCACGCCCCTCGGCAGCGGAGCATTATGCAGATTTCCGCGAGGTATTCGAAGGTTTTGGTGACGCAAATTTCAGGAATCTATCCGACAAAATCAACTCAGGTGTAGACTCTGATCTGCCGGAGCGATTTGCAAAGAAACTTAATGTATCTTTTAAAGGGGGTATACATCGACTCATCGGACATTCGTGGACGTTGAATGCGCCAATCCCGCAGGAGAGTCTCCTAGAGCTTGAAAAAATGGGGTTGTCCCTTGAAAGCATAAAGGAGGCGAAAGTAATCTGGTATGAATGGTCACGTGAAATATTAAAATATACGCAAGAAACCGCTGGTTTACCTAGGGCGCAGGCCGGATCATTAGCTTCTTTTCTATTGAACATTCACTATCTGGGAGACTTGCAACCCGAAGATAACGTTATGATAGAGCACGTCCTGAAGACTGACATGGTTAAGCAAAATCTGATTCGAAATGCAGAGGAATTGTTTGGCAAAAACTCCGGGGTGGTTGCTAGGCTGAAGAATATCATCAGGAGCATTCCGAGGGATACGGATGAGCAGATCACGGCAAGCATCCTAATGGAAAAGTTGAAAACATTTCGCCTCGGTGAAGCGCTAAATAAAAGATATGGAGGCAAATGTCTAAAGATTGAATATACTATTGAACGAGTGGAAAAGGCTATCATATCCGGCAGGGAACACAACGAGAAAACGAGGGCAGCACGGATTAAACGAATAATAGCAAACAGGACTCAGCAACTAGAAAAGTCCCTTGTTAAGAGGGTTCCAAAACCGTCTATATCCACAGAGATAAACGGTCGGGTATGGAGGTCGGCCCTTCTGACCCCTAGCGGGGAGTTATTAGTTGCCGTTGGAGAAGGAGCAGGAGCAGCTGTACTTGTTATTGCTTTTGATGCGGGGGTTCCTGTCTACGATTATCTCAAAGGGAACATAACCCAAGGTGATTTGGAGAAGAAAATTAAAGAGGCGGCAATAAAAGGAGGTAGCGTTGGGGCTGCCGTTGGCGTGTCGATTCTTTTGGGAGCTTCTCCCGGAGGGGTTGTGGTATTGGCTGTCGGCATCGCTGCATATGAGACTGCAGACTACATAATACAGGCTAATAAACGAAAACACATCACAGAGGAAGATATACGCGTATTTGGTATTGAACCTAACTCTCTGGTAGAACTTCCTTTGGACGTTCCTGTAGATTTACCAACGAATGTGCCGGTCGATTTACCAACAAGCGTTCCTGTTGATCTGCCAACGAACACGCCTGTTGATTTATTATAAACGTACCCATAAAGAGATCTCCCAACATCCTACACCATAAAAACCCGGTTTGACTTTTCCATCCGACAGATCCCGGTTGTAGGTAGCAAGGATCATTTCAAACGACCACGGTTCACCGTTGTGGACGGAGTCAACGATGTACCAAGGAATGAAGGGGACGTCAAGGACAACGAACCGGTCAATGGGGAAAAATCGTTGTTTGAGTCAGGTTTGCCGGTGCTTGACATGCCCGGAGGGAACGTAAATGCGACAACAACGAACAAAAAGAATTGCGTCTGTACCCGATTATCCCCGTGCCAGAGAGGAGGAATTCGGATTACTGCATCGGGGAAACCATCATCGCCCGTATTCATACATCATATTTATACAAGATGTATTGTAACGCTCGTCTCGAGCAAACACAAGCCTAGGGCATTACCTGCCCCCTTGTTCTTCTATGCTCCGTCATGCTGACAAATCTGACGCAGCCCCGTAATGTCCCTATCGTCAAGTTACTTCTCGATGCCGGGGCGGACGTCCACCGACGCGGTTCCGAGGGAATGCCGCTGAAGTATGCAAAGGAGCTGGGTAACAAACAAATCATTAACATGCTGATCAAGGCGGGTGCTGCATCGAAGGAAGACGAGTCCGATGATGCCTAGGACGATGACGATCCCGATGGAGATGATTCTGACGATTAAGATCGCATCATTTCGGTGTGAATGTTCGACGAGTACCGATGCCACAAATTTTGTGCTCGGCATGAAAAAATTTTCCCCGAGGATAAACGCCGGAAAAGCTGATCATTTTAATTTTTATTGGTGATTGATAATAAATTGATTGAGTAATCACCTCTTTCAAAACCGCGTTTTAGGACGTTTGAAAACCTTAATTAATTTCGGACACATTTTGTTATTTGTATAAAAATTTGATAAAAGATAGTCTATGATGTAATTTTTTACTTGTCGTGTTGGAAAGTTGAGTGTAAGATGACGTTTGCCGCGAGGGATGGCGAGAAAACCGGAGCGAGCGGGGAGATGAAAGCAATGAACCGAAACAAGCAGAAGTGCGATGAAGATGCCAAGCCAGGAAACGGCAGACGCAGTGGGAGAGGGGCACGTGGTCGGGAAGCCTGCCCTGCTCCGCAGCGGACCTCGCGATGCGCCGAATTACCCTTTTAACGACAACCTAATATGTCAACGATGAACGATAACACAAACAACAAAAACAGCGATGTTGAGAAAAAGATCGACATCGAAGCGATACGCGCTGCCGCTGAAAGCGGGGATGCGGAAGCCCTGTTCACCCTCAGTCAATGTTACCTCAGGGGCGAGGGCGTAGAAACGAACTTGGACGAAGCTGTGCAATGGCTCCACAAAGCAGCCGAGCGAGGGCATGCCCGGGCACAGTCATCTCTGGGTGTTTGTTATCTCTACGGAGAGGGGGAAATCAAGAACGAAGCCGAGGCAGTAAGATGGTTTCGCAAGTCAGCGGAGCAAGACGACTTCGATGGGCTGAATAACCTCGGTGCGTGCTACCTCTGCGGCACGGGTATAGCACAGGACGTGACCGCCGCAGTTCAGTGCTTCCGTCGATCTGCTGAACTCGGGAATGAGGATGCGATGACCAATCTCGGCATTTGCTACAGCGAAGGACTCGGGGTACGCCGTAACCGCGTGCGGGCTGCTAAGTGGTTTGATGCCGCAGCCAGGGCAAAAACTGCCGGCTATACTCCGGCGGGTCTGCCGTTTCCCAAAGTTGCTCTGTCACGCAGGAAAGCGAAGAGCAAATCCGCTGCCGACAGAAAGAAATGCGCGGGCTCTGCAGAGAGAGCGCGCACCAAGGCACGCGGGCGTGTTGTACAATTTACCGACCCTGAGACCGGGGAAACTTTCACCGCTAAGGCTTATAATTGGTTCAATCAGTAAGGTCACCTATGTCTCCGGAGGAACGACACAATCTCTCTGAACTCCGTCGTGCCGCCGCACGCGGGGAAC
>CAZJIH010000063.1:0-12617 GCA_964545935.1 uncultured Akkermansia sp.
CGTCGATGATAGTCGGACGAGAGGTCCCGCGAAAGTAGAACATTGCCGGGAATAAATACAGCCCGCAAGGAAGATATACCTTGCGGGCTGTACCGCTGCTCCTGCCGCGTTTCCCCTCCCCCCCTCCGCATTTTTGATTTTTGATTTTAGATTTTTGATTGAGAATAGTGGCGCTGCCGTGGCGCAAGGATTTTTTACGCCGCAAAGCTGTGCTGCACCGCATGCGATGGGGTGGGTTCCTTCCGTGGAGGGATCGCGCAACGGTGCGCGCTAACTTCTTAAATCCTAAATCAAAAATCTAAAATCGTAAATGCGGTGGGGAGGTGGGCATTTGCGGAGGGACTGCGGTTCAGCTTCCCGGCTTTGCTTTCGTAACTAACTTACGATCCTTGCGCCGACGTAGGCGCCTAGAATTTCAAATCGTCAATCAAAAATCTAGAATGCGGAGGGGCTGAGCATGTGCAGTAGGGAGGAGAGTGAGGTAAGGGCGATATGGTGACGGAGGTTGGAGCGGGAGAGGTTGGGTAGGAAGAGAGTGGAAGCGTGAGATGCGGAAGGAGAGAGGATAGCGATGCAAACTGTACCGACCGGTGGTTCATTCGGGGCAGCTGTAGGACCGGCATTGCCGGAGACCGCGATGGCACAATCGGCGGAGGCAAGGCGGCGAGCGGAGTCAGCCATAGCTAGAACAACCGGTTCACTGACAACGGAATGCTGAGCGATGATTTCCGGAGGTACATGAAGTTGCTTGATTTTAGCTTCGTTGCAATAAGTGACCCAGCCATAATGAAATACACGAGATGCTCCGGGAATCTCGGTAATAGCAGAGGCGATAAGACCGCCTGTACAACTTTCTGCGGTCGCAACAGTAAGGGAACGCTGCGCAAGGAGACGGATAAGTTCGGACGCTACTGAAAGAATTTGCGGGGACATAGGCAGAGTTAATTCGGGAGTACGACACAGACAGATGCGAAAGCAGCGATACCTTCACCGCGACCGATGGCACCGAGACGTTCATTCGTCGTTGCTTTAATCCCGATACGGCGAGGCGCAATATGCAGGATAGGAGCGAGGGTCTCCTTCATTTGCGGCACAAATGGCAGGATGCGCGGAGCTTCCGCGAGGAGAGTACAATCAACATTGGCGAGTGCACCATCTTGTTCCTGTAACAATTGCACCGCTTTTTCAACAATGCGCAGCGAACATATACCTGCACAGGAAGGATCGGTGGGAGGGAACCAAAAACCGATATCGCGTTCTCCTATGGCACCTAGGATAGCATCCGCGAGAGCGTGACAGAGCACGTCGGCATCGCTGTGACCGTCTAACCCGCGAGAAGGATGCACTCGGACACCGCCGAGGACGAGTGGACGCGCGGATGTAGAGAAGCGGTGGATATCGTAGCCGAAACCGGTGAGAGGAAGCATAGGCGCAAAGAAGTTAGTGAGCATCCAACCAATTAGCAGCGCGACCTGTTTCAACGATGAGAGGGACACCACCCGGGAGAGGGAGGGCCTGTTGCATGGTCTGCGTGATAGCCGGGATCAGGCTATCCGCTTCTTCGTCCCAGAGATCGAAGAGCAGCTCATCGTGAATCTGCATAATCATCTGTGAACGGAAGGGACGCAACAACTGAGCTACACGAACCATAGCCAGCTTGATCATATCCGCCGCTGTACCTTGGATAGGCGTATTGATCGCATTACGCTCGGCAGCGGCTCGTAGATTGAAATTCGCAGCGGCTAAGTCCGGCAGGTACCGACGACGACCGCAGAGGGTTTCCGCGTATCCTGTACGGCGAGCTCGTTCAATAAGTTCATCCATGCATTGTTTGACACGCGGAAATTGCTTAAAATAACTTTCGATGAGAGCAGACGCTTCGGAACGCGAGCAAGTAAGACGTTGGGAAAGACCGAAGGCGGATATCCCGTACATTATCCCGAAGTTGACTGTCTTAGCATTCCGTCGCATTTCCGTTGTAACTTCACTGTGAGGAACTCCGTAAATGCGTGCGGCGGTTTCTGCGTGAACATCACGCCCCTCAGCGAAGGCTTCTACGAGGGCGGGGTCAGCTGAGAGAGCCGACATCACACGCAGTTCCACCTGCGAATAATCCGCAGAAAGGATAGACCACCCCTTTCCGCGGGCAACAAACGCGCGTCGTATAAAGCGTCCTATCCCGGAGCGTACCGGTATATTTTGTAAATTAGGGGATTGGGAAGCGAGACGTCCGGTAGATGTGACCATTTGCAAGAGGGAAGAATGGATACGACCGTCCGCCGGTGAAATAAACCGAGGTAAAGCATCGATATACGTACCCTTAAGTTTAGAAAGTTCACGGAATTCGAGTATATCCGAAACAATGGGGGAAAGGTGCACGAGACGCCGCAAGGTTTCTTCATCCGTAACAAATTGACCGGTACGAGTTTTTTTCGGTTTAGCGAGGAGTCTCATGTCCGAAAAGAGGAGTTCACCCACTTGTTGAGGGGAATTAAGATTGATGGGATGACCTGCCATAGACTCTATGCGTACGCTAAGTTCGTTGATACGAGCGGAAATTTCCTGATCGCTTTGTTCCAGCAGAGAAGGCTCGAGGCGCATCCCGCAGAGTTCTATCTCCGCAAGCACAGGGATGAGTGGGAATTCTACCTCCTCCATCAAGCGTGTGAGACCCGCCTGTCGCAACTCCGCCGCCAATACATCCGCGAGCTGTAGAGTGACATCCGCATTCTCCGATGAATATTCAATTTCAGCGGATGGGGGTACATCAGCCGAAGCATCATGTGAGGTACCGGAAGATTCTTCGTGTCGGATGGTACGGTAGGCAAGCAGGGCGGCGGACATTTCGTCCAAGCCATGGCGTAGTTGAGGGTAAAGTGCACAGTGAGCCAGCATCACATCAAAGAAAGGACCGGATAGTTCCGTTCCGATGTGTCGGAGAACGGAGAAATCAAACTTCAGATTAAATCCGATCTTTAGGGCACTACCGACAAATGCCTCGGCAAATACCTGCAGATCCTCCGGTTTTTCAACCGGAACAAACCAAACTTCATGCGGCTGTAGACAGAAGGATATCCCCAACAGATGGGCTGAGAGGGGGTCCGTACCGGTAGTTTTTATGTTGAGAGCCCAGCGCGGAGCCTGCAGGAGCTTTCGTGCCAAGGCACTACGCTCTTCACAGGTAGAGGCAATGCGGTAAGAATGCGGCTCGGAGGATATATCACGCAGCTGCTGCTCCGCGAACAAATCCCCTTGAACAGAATCCGACGTAGGTGGGTTGGGGGTGTTTGTTGAAGTCAGCAGACCGAGTCGTTTCACCATGCCGTGAAATTCCAAACGTTCTAAAATTTCACGCAAGGCGGGGACATCCGGTTCCGTGCGTACACAGTCCGCCGGGGAAAAGGGCAGGGGGACATCTCGGCGGATGGTAGCTAGTCGATAGGAAAGTAAGGCAAGTTGGATGTTTTTTTCTACTTTTTCGCGCAATTTTCCTTTGATTTCAGCCGTGTGTGCCAAGAAATTATTGAAGTTGCCGAATTGGGCAATGAGTTTACGGGCAGTCACCGCGCCGACACCGGGTATACCCGGAATATTATCGGCTGAATCACCCATAAGTGCTAGGATGTCAATGATTTGTGATGGGGATGTAATTCCCCATTCGGTGCAGAATGCGGTACTGTCTACTTCATCAAAGTCATTTCCCCGTTTTCCGGGTTTCAGCATGGTACAATTCGCGGAAAGCAATTGACCTAAGTCCTTATCACCGGATACCATACAAGCCCGCATTGTACCGCCCATTTCATCTACCTGCCGCGTTAATGTACCGATGATGTCGTCTGCTTCAAATCCCTGCACTCTTGCTACCCGGATGCGCATCGCCGCTAGAATTTCGAGTATCAACGGGATAGATTCCCGCAATTCCTGCGGCATCGCCTGCCGATTCGCTTTGTATTCAGCGTACATCTCGTGCCGAAATGTCGGACCGGACGGATCCATGCACACTACAATGTGACTGGGATTCCTCTTTTCCGACAAGGCTAATAAGGTATTGGTAAAACCGAGTACCGCTGATGTATTCAGACCGCTTACCGTGCGCATCGGTGTGTTGATAAATGCGTAAAAAGCGCGATACAGTAAAGCCATCCCGTCCAGTATGTATAGCGTATCCATCTCGTCCATATTACCACATGAACGTATGAAACGCAAGACTGAACCGAGCCACAGTCCTGCCGCCGAGCCGCAGGCTCGCTCGATACCCGCCCCCCGCCGCATTTTTGATTTTAGATTTTTGATTTTTGATTTTTGATTGAGGAATAATGCGCGCTCCGTTGCGCGTCCCTCCGCGGAAACGAGCCCACCGGCGGATGGGTATACCACAGCTTGGCGGCAGGTAGCGGCGGGAGTGGTGGGAAGGACTTTTGGGATTTTTGATTTGGGTATTTCTAAAAACTCAAATTTTCACGAAACGGATACTTCCAAAAACCTTCCCTTTTACGGGAAAACTTGGTTGGTTTCTGCAAAAATGGTGTGTAAACCTGCTAATTTTTGATTCTGTTTTTTATTTTTGATCGAGAATAGTGGTGCAAGGATTTTTTACGGTGCTGAGCTGTTGTTGCACAACTGTCCTAATAAAATTTTCGAGAATCGCCGCAAAACTAATCTCCATGTGGGTTACAGAGGCTCTGCGAACCTTGGGGACTTCAACCTAGCCGGTGCATGGATTTAGTTCCCGCGCGTCTTCCTGCCGTAGAGTCATCTTCCACCACTAAGCCTTTAATTTTCTTGGGACAGGTTTGCTGACGTTGACGCATTTCGGATATTGAGCTTGACCTGAAGATTGTTTCGTGGTAGGGTGAAGGGAGTGAAGGCGAGTGTTAAGTGGGTGTTAGTGGTGATGGTATGGGTATTGCTTTCTGCGTGTCGGCAGGGAGAAGGGGGGGCGCGTGTTGTACGCATCGGTTGTTTTCCAAATATTACACATGTCCAAGCGTTGGTAGCGCGTAACATGAGTCGGGAAGGGGTGGGATGGTTTGAGCGGTATATACCCGGGTACAGGGTGGAATGGCAGACATTTAATGCCGGGCCATCGGCTGCGGAAGCTATTTTTGGACGCACTGTGGATTTAACCTACATCGGACCGAGTCCCGCTATTAATGCGTATGCGGTATCCTCCGGGCGTGAAGTACGCCTGCTGGCAGGCGCGGTTAACGGGGGAGCAGCATTGGTGGTAAGACCGGGGAGCGGAATCACTCGTGCAGCGGACTTCCGGGGTAGGAGCATAGCAACTCCGCAACTGGGAAATACGCAGGATGTGTCGTGCCGCGCATGGCTTTCTAAGAATGGTTTGCGTTGTACCCTAGAGGGGGGGGGAGATGTCCGGGTAAGCCCTACCACATCCTCGCTTCAGCTACAGCTCATGAAACAGGGAAAATTAGATGCGTCGTGGACGGTTGAGCCGTGGGTATCCCTCATGGAACAAGCGGTAGGCGCTAAAATATTGGTACAGGAATCGGATGTTGTGACGACAGTTTTGGCAGGACGAGTAAAATGGTTACGGGAGCATCCGAAGGAGGCAGCGGCTTTGATACAAGCGCATTGTGAGCTGACACAGTGGATACAAGAGCATCCGGAAGAAGCGCGGCGACGGGTGGCGGCGGAGCTCAGTGAACTTACACAGACGCCTATAGACCTTGCACTTGTGGAACGAGCGTGGACGCGTTTAACTTCTACGGAGGATGTGGATGTGGATGGGTTGCGTCAATTTGTAAGAGATGCGCAGGCAGCCGGGCTTTTAGAGCGTGTGCCGCCGATAGAGGGGATGCTGTATACTACAGAGCGCAGGTGAATCTCAGTCCCGCAGCACCGCACTCCCTGCCGCACTCCCGTAGTCACATGATCGAGATGACTACGACTACGAATTCGGTGAGTCAACTGCTCGGATATCCCCCCTGTCGTATCGAAATCACCCACTCCGCCGCGGAAGACCGTTGCGGGGGTGTGAAGCGACCGGGAAAATAAGTTAGGATACGACCGGTTTCGGTTCTGTTTCGGCGTATGCCGCAATTCATTCGTTTGTCATATCTTCCGGTGATTGGATGCTTTTTCTGTCCGTTTTGTTCATTTTTTTTCTGTGTTTTCCCTCCTTTTTTCACTCCTCGAGCGCATCCCCCCGCTGCTCAATATCTCCTTTGAGCAACATCTTCGCTTCTTTGACGTTCGTTTCTTTCATGAGTCAATTGTTACAGGACTTCCAGTGCACCCAATTCAAATAGCCAAAATATGCCATGAGTACAGCCATGTATATGTTATCATCGTTCAAAAATACGACCAAGAGCACGGCTGAAATTACCATACCGATAATTGATGTTAGACGATCACTGTTACTGATGAGTCGGACAGCTTGTCCCCCATCCAACGGAAGAATGGGAACAAGATTAAAGATACTCCACCAGACGCAGACAAAGAACAGGATATCAAAGCCTAGGAACACCATCTTCGGGATAGAACCATCTTGTACGGAACCGGATATCGGCACGATCACATGATACATCAACCAAGGATAATGTGCCGGTAAATCTACCAACAGCGTAAGTGGCGAGATCAGCGAATAGATTACACCGGCATTTATGTCACCCACACATATCCCGAATACGAGACCCGCTGATATGCCGAGCAAGAACGATGCGCCGGGGCCTGCCAATACCATCAGCAGATGCCCCAAGCGTGTTGGGGGCAGCCGATCACTCATTGTTATCCCACCCAATGACGCTATCTGTATCACCGAATCCCCTCCACCGCACATACGACACGTCAGCGCATGCCCGTATTCATGCACCAACAAACAAAGCATGCCGGAAATCATGAAAAAAGCAATTCCAAAAAGGGCAATCACATCCGTAGACGGAAATGACAAGACACCTAAAATAAGTAACACCAGCCACGATGATGGCTGTATTACTGTCGGTATACCCGCCAACTGAAAGTGAATTGCCCAAGAACTCAGTCTCTCGCCTCGCATACCGACCTATTATACCCTCATTTTCCCCTTTCCGCAACCAAAATATGACAGCGAACCGCATTCATGCATATCTGTCCCAAGAAAGATATGAGCTTTGAGGCAAGCGGTGACTTTGAGGCAGGAAGACGCGAGAGTAATCAAGTACGAGGTACGAAGAACGAAGAGAAAGAGTTAGGCGCAACGGAGTTGCGCGGGTACGGCGGGGGGAAATAAAGCCGAAATGATGCGTGGGGAAAAATCCATGTACCCGTGAGGTTGGACCCCACTTGGTACGCAGAGCGTCTGTAACGCGCATGGGAAAAAGCATTGCGGCGATTTTCGAAAATTTTATTGGGACAGGTGAGACAATGAGTCGCATTCAGGACGATCGGAGAAATGCGGTCGCGGTGACAATTTTTTTTTATTTCAGCAAAGTTTTTGCTTGCCATGTGTATTTTTATGTGACATAATAAGCACCGAAACAGCGATATGAAATTTTTCTCCCCCATCCGTTTTAGTTTTCTAGCCTGTGGATTAATCACCGCATCGGTTATGGTAACGTCTTGCAACACAAACGTCAGTCCCATAAAGGCATCGGAGCGTCTTGCAAGTAGTCCGCGAATAAGTGTTTTTTCGCATAATAGCAAACATTATGCAGAGAATAGGGATTGCTACGAGATTGGGGAGCTCCCGCCTCGTGCGCGTCGAGCTCTCATCACGTGGTTGCATGATTCAGAAGTCGTAGAGATGTCCTACGTATATCCGCAATACTACATAACGAGCTACAATGAGAGAGGTGGTGGTGAAGTAGTATGGGGCATTCTTTCAGATGGTAAAGGTAACATGGTCGGAGTGATGGTACCTGACAGTAAACGGGTACCGGCTTGGGATTTGCCGACTGTGGGTGCTTACAAGGTGTACGTATGTAAAACCGATGAAAAGAAGGCTCTCGGAGATGCCATCATGGAAACATTGGCAGACGCGCACTTTGATGACAGACGCCTCGATTCACTTAGAGCTATGGGTCTAGTGGATAAGCAGTACCTTCTCTCTAAACCTGAGCCTCAGCAAGTGCCGAAAGCAGCAACAGATACCGGTAAGTCACAGGATAAATCAGCGGCAGATGACAAAAAGACTCAGGATACCAAGAAAGACAAAACATCTGATGATGACACATCTTCTGACGATGATGATACGACTCCCATTCCGGACGAAGAAGATTCATCTACAGATGATTCCGATGATACATCTGACTCTGGATCGGATGATTCCGGTACCGGGGATGGTGATGATTTAGGTGGTGATGATACAAGCTCCGATGAGGAGTAAACGACGGAGGAGGGAAGCGGACAACGGCGATGGGCGCATCTAGGTAGTGTGCGCTTCGTCTGGTGTGCGGTGAGGTATAGCTTTCTTTGCTATGAAACATTCACTTTGGAAGCATCCGCAATTTTGGCAATTTGTGTCATGGATGCTTGCTCTGCTGGCGAGTCTGCCTCTACTTTGGCCACGCATGCTCCCGAGACCTTGGCGTGCGAATGCGCCGTATGTCTGTGGCTATCTGATAACCTTCGCTGTTTTACTTTCCGTTGTCGTGTTATTGGTCGTTTGTGTGCGTTTGCTCATACGCCTACACAATTTGCGAGCCTTGGGGCATATTGTTCTATGTGGCATGCAGTGGTTCTTTGCATTCGGTCTATTCTCCGTACTTGCATACATAGCAGATGTGGCTCCGCCCAAAGTGGAAGTATCCTTGCAACCGGGGAATAACACTCCAATTACGAGGGTTAAAGATGTACCGCCTTTGCCGATAGATGAGTTATTCGGTCCGCGAGCTCTCAGCATTACGATTGACCTTTCCCAAGAGGACGCATCTGCTACCGGTTCCCCCGTACTTCATTTTCCTCCAAATCTCTTAAAATTGGAAAAGAACTATCCGAAACTCCTAGATGCTTATATAAAAAAATCTCCTCGTTGGTCAGGTGCTTCGGCAGATAATACACCGTTTTTCAACACGCCTTGGCATGTTGTTATGCCGGTGAAAAAAAATGATGAAGTGAATTCAGTTTCAGTACATGCTGCTTTTATTTCTATTTTTCGTGGGCAAAAAATTCCTTCTGAATATGCCATTATCAAAGCTGGTTCTCCTCTTCCTGCAGCCGGACAGGAAAATGCCCCATTACCGGACCTTGCTCTGGATCTAGGTGGTCAACATTATCTGTTACTCGCGTGGCGTGGCCCGTCAGATTCACGACTGGCACTTTCTGCTCTCAATGCTGCTATCGCTATAATTGATGAAATGCTGCGACCACTTGCCGAGACTCCTACGCAGGGGATGCTCAAGTCTTTATGCTCCGGTGATAATATTTCGGGTGAATCAGTAGAGGGTAACGAAGCAACTATTCTCCTTGCTGAACCGAATGTACGTTCAGGGGTTTATCAAGCTCAGATCCTCGCTAATCCCGGTCAGGCAGGCTTTCTTATCGTGGATATTACGGAATCTGCTTCCCACGCGCAGCTTTTCCATTTCGAAATTCCCGCACACTTCTCCGATAACCCAGACGAACTTTTCTATCACGATATCCCGGGTGACATCCCCAAATTCCAGCAGCATATCCTTACTGCCATGGGGTTGATTCCTAAAAAAGGTGTGCCTCTCTTTGTTTTCCCCCAGCTTCCCAACCTCCAGCCCACTGTTCCTCCTACCACCGTACCTGCTAACTCCCCTTCCGATGCCCACTCTTCCCTCGCTACCGACGATGCGTCTTCTTCCCAAGCTGTAGATTCCTTATCTACTCCCCAACCCTTTGATATCTCGTTCGATGTTTCTTTTATCCCCCTCGGCAAAAAAAATTCCACGCCGCTTATCTCCGAATCATTCCGCGTTTTTTCTTATCGTCCGGGCTCGTAAACGGCACCATCCGATGGGGGGGGGAGCCGGGAACCCTCTTCAGGGAAAGGGTACCGGTGTATTTTGCAGTCGGTGTTGTCATGAGTTGTAATGCTGAGTTGTAATAAAGTTGTAATGCGGAATGCTTCGCATTGCCGAGCATTATAATACAAAAGTGCCACATTGTCAACGCAATGTGGCACTTTGTCGAGCATTTTGAAACTACTCGGTGGGGGACTCGAACCCCCACGGATTGCTCCACTAGATCCTTAGTCTAGAGCGTCTACCAATTCCGCCAACCGAGCATGTGAATAGCACCGAAGTGCGGGAGGGATTCTACACGATGATCCGCGCCTTGGCAAGACTTTTTTTGTCATATAGGAGAAAATTTTTTTGCGAGATGGGAAAAAAAGGTTTGACGTATGAGGGGAAGTATGATACAAATCGCATGAAGTTAAACACATACAGAAAGGAGTGATTATGAGAATCTACACAAGTGTATTAGCCATGTTGGTGCTGAGTGTCGGAGCGATGGGTACAGTGTATGCGGATGGACCGGAGCCGCAAAAGACTGTATTGCGTGCGGCAAATTTCGGGGAAGCTCAGCTTCAGCAATTGCTCGGAACAGGGGTATCCGTGGATGTGACGGACCATGAAGGTGAAACTGCTTTGATGGAAGCGGCTGACAAGGGAAATGTCGCGGCGGTGCAACTTTTGCTCAAGTACGGAGCGCAGGTAAATCGTAAGGATGAAGATGGTAAAACGGCATTGATGTACGCAGCAGATGAGGGACATACCCAAGTGGTTCAGGTACTGTTGGCTGCCGGTGCAGATATCAATGCCCGCGATGATGACGGCGAGACTGCTCTGATGATGGCCGAGGATGAGCGACATACCGACACTGCCGCGGTGTTGCGAGGGGGTACAAAAGGGGCATCAGTGGGGGCAGCGACCGCACTTACCGGGAAAGCCGGGGTTAAAGCTGTATTACGCGCGGTATACGCGGGCGAAGCTGCCCTGCAACAATTGCTTGCCGGTGGTACTTCGGTGGATTGTGCCGATGTAGACGGTGAGACCGCTTTGATGGAAGCAGCTGACAAGGGAAATGTCGCGGCGGTGCAGCTCTTGCTCAAGTACGGAGCACAGGTGAATCGCAAAGACCGTGAGGGTAAAACTGCTTTGATGGATGCGGCAAGCGATGGTTTTACCGCGGTTGTTAAGGTGCTGATTGCCGCCGGTGCCGATTTGAACGCTCGTGATGAGGACGGTGAGACAGCTCTCATGAAAGCTGTGGAAGATCACCACAATGACACGGCGGAAGTGCTACGGGCAGCCGGAGCAAAGTGAACTGCTGAATATCACAGTACGGACGCATTTCTGATTGAGAACAGCGGCGCTTCCCGTTACACGTGGGCTTTCCGGCTTCTCGTTGCAAAGCTGGGGAGTGATGCGTGGGGTGTGCCGCAGTTCATCGGTAGGGATACGGGCATCGGGGGCGGAACGCGGAAGGATACGGTGGATTACCTGAGAGCTTCGCGGAGGGCGGGACGTAGTTTTTGCACGAAGGGGATGGCTTGACCTGCATTCATGTGGTTGTCGTCCAGCATCAGCAACTTGCCGTCCTGTACAGTTCGGAAGACTTCGCCGGGTCGGAGTGTATTCAGGGGTTCAATGAGGGTGCACAGACCTTCGTCCCGCATCTTGTACAAGATGGGTAAAACATTCTCGTTAATACGGAGATAGGATTCTTTGCCGCAGACGGCAGCTGTTTTTTCTACATCTGACGGAGTGATGTGACGTAGAGTGAAGGCTTTATCTAGGTGCAGGAGAAGGACTTGATTGGGGAATTCAGGAGCCGGAGCGATAATTATAACATTTTTGCCTGCATCACGGAGTTCCCGCAGGAACGCCCGTATCTCCCGTTCCTTTTCCGGAGGGTCGGCATCGATGTAGTTATGCCATCTTTGGTGTACGATGATATGCGTGATAGATTTGTGGGCATGCAACCACCGTAGAAATGCTTGTTTTTTCTCGTGCGTAGGTTCATTACGAAATGAGTCCTTATCCTCCTTCCAACCGAGAAAGGGTCCGAAGCGGGAAGCAAAGTACACACCGGAGATATGTTCGTCCTTCAGAGCTACATCCATACCGGCATAAAGCGATGCAGCATGGCTGTCACCCATAAGGACACAGGTAACGGGCTTTTGCTCGCTCCCCAAAACCATGAGCGGCGCACGAACTTTACCCGGAATGTTTTCCAATTGATTCATAGCGTCGAAGACATCTCTACTACGCGGAAAGTATTCGGTGGATAGTCCCGCCGCGAGCGACTCATCATCATACATTTTCCACCCTGTGTAAGTGAGAAGCTCCCAATTACTTGCAGGTAAATAATTTCTGAAACCGGCTGTTATCCGTCCCTCTCGGCAGAAGAGAAGGGTTATAGTCCAAAGCCCCACGATAGCCCAAAGTGGGAATCGCCTTCTTTCGATACCTAGCATAAACAGGTAAGCGAGCGGCAACGAAACGGCGAGCATCAGCAGACTCCACCACAGTCCCGGTTGCCCGAGTGTCCATATTCGCAAATAGACCACCACCGGCATGTGAACAAGGTAGAGAGAGAAGGAAACAGTACCGAGCCATAAGAGTACCTTGTATCTCAATATCCCGTGAATACCCCGGCATTGGGGAGTGTAACGCAGAAGCAGCACGGTACCGAACACCGTGAGC
>CAZJIH010000064.1:0-12232 GCA_964545935.1 uncultured Akkermansia sp.
GATTTTAGATTGAAGAATAATGTGCGCTCTGAACCGCTGCTCGTGCCGCCCCGCCGCAATGCCCGCCACGCCTTCCCCCCCGCCGCATTTTTGATTTTTGATTTTAGATTTTTGATTGAGAATAGAGGCGCTGCCGTGGCGCAAGGATTTTTACGCCGCAAAGCCCGGAAGCACCGGATGCGGTACGCCACAGCTTGGCGGCAGGTAGTGGAGGGAGTGGTGGGAAGGATTTTTGGGATTTTAGATCATAGCCATCCAATAGAACCACTTTTCGGATGATACAGCCCGCGTCATTTCTAGGATGGTTAATCTTTGCAGAAAAAGTTGGGTTTAGACATGGTTTTGAGCGAACAGATGCGAATATCCGAGATGTCGTCCGGGGAAATTGGCAATCACATGCTTCTCTTATTGGATAGCTATGATTTTAGATTTTTGATTGAGAATAGAGGCGCTGCCGTGGCGCAAGGATTTTTTACGCCGCAAAGCCCGGAAGCACCGCCAGCGTTGGTGGGCATCTTCCGTGGAAAGAGTGATGGGGAATACCTTTGAGATGTTTGATTTAAGAGAGATGGAACATGAGTATACAGATAAGCGTGTGGGGCTGACTGAGCGTCAGGTGGAGGAGAGTCGAGCTAAGTATGGTGAGAATGTGTTGACGGCGGCGGTACGGAGTCCGTGGTGGAAAGAGTTACTGGAGCGGTTTAAGGATCCGTTGATAGTGATATTGATGGTGGCGGCGGTGATCTCGCTGGTACCTGTACTATTTGTGCCGGGACATAGTTGGGTGGAGAGTGCGGGTATTGTCGGTGCGGTGATGCTGGCGACGGTGGTGGGTTATGTCAATGAGTATCGAGCCGGGCGTGAGTTTGATATTTTGACTAAGGTGGATGATGAGACTCCGGTGCGTGTGATGCGTGATGGGGAACATAAGAGTGTGGCGAGGCGCGAGTTGGTGCCGGGTGATATCGTGATATTGGAAGCCGGCGGGGAGGTGCCGGCGGATGGTGTGGTGGTAGACGCGGTGGGGTTGCGGGTAAATGAGTCGCAATTGACCGGGGAAGCGATGCCGGTGGAAAAGCGCGTGGCGAACGGCAAAGGAACTCCTAGCGCGGGGGTGTATCCGGTGAATGTGGTGCTGCGTGGTACGATGGTGGTAGAGGGTGAGGGAGTGATGTGCGTTACACATGTCGGCGACGCAACGGAGATCGGTGGGGTAGCAAGGGCTGTAGCGGAAGAGGATGGGGTGAAGTCGCCGTTGGGTCGGCAGCTGGAGGGGCTTGCCAAGGGAATCAATGTCGTGGGGTCATCTGTCGCTTTCTTTCTGTTTGTATTGCTGGTTGTGCACGATAGCATGATGGGTACGTTCACGTTGGGTGGTACGCAGTGGGGAGTGTTGGGTATTATCGCGGCGGCGGTTGCGGTGGCTCTCCTGCGGGTGTGGTATCCGATTTTTCAGGATTTGCTCGGATATATACATGTGAAGTCGGGCAGTCTGAGGGTATCGGAGAGCGGCGGAGCGCGGGCGTGGGTAGGGTGCCTCTTGGGTGGAGTTTGTATTTTCGGTATCGGGATGGGGGTGATGGTGGGGTGCGGTCTCGTGCCGACTGATGCTTCGATGTGGCTGCCGGCAGCGGCAGGTGAGGATTTTTTGCTCTATTTTATGATAGCCATTACGCTCGTCGTGGTGGCGGTACCGGAGGGCTTGCCGATGAGCGTGACGCTGAGTCTGGCGTATAGCATGCGGAAAATGGCTCGACAGAAAATTTTGGTGCGGCGATTGGACGCGTGTGAGACGATCGGCGCGGCAACGGTGGTGTGTTCGGATAAGACGGGTACACTGACATGCAACAGGATGAGCGTGCGTGAGTGTTGGCTCGCCTCGGAGCAGGGGGAGCAATGCGGTGGAGAGGATGATATCGGGTGGCGGTTGTTCGCGGAGGCGGTAGCGGTGAATTCTACGGCGGATTTGGACGCCGAAGGAAGGGTGTTGGGGAATGCGACGGAGGGAGCAATGCTCGGGTACCTAGCGGAGCGGGGATGTAGGTACGATGATGTGCGGGCAGGAGTACGGGTGCTGGGACGCTTGCCGTTTTCCGGAGCGAATAAGTTGATGGCGACGTGTGCGGAGTCGCGAGTGTTTCCGGGGGAGATGCTGATTTACGTGAAGGGTGCTCCGGAAGTTGTGCTGGCAGGGTGTACGCGGACGTCGGCGGAGAGCGGTGAGCTCGGGGACGCGGAACGGGCGGAGATTCGGCGGAGGATGTCGGTATGCCAACGCAAGGGGATGCGTGTGTTGGCTGTGGCGTATAAGGTAGGGGAAGCGTTTGATGCTGATGCTCTGATGCAGGCGGTGACCGATGAGTTGGTGTGGTTGGGGTATGTGGCGATTGATGACCCGGTGCGTCCGGATGTGCCGGGTGCGGTGGAGATGTGTGGACACGCTGGGGTGGAGGTAAAGATGGTGACGGGTGATAGCGCGGAGACGGCTTGTCGGGTTGGGTGTGAGATCGGCTTGCTGTCGGGGCAGGAGGGTGCGTGGGGGAAGGACGCGGTGGTGACGGGTGAGGGGCTGGCTGCGATGTCGGACGCGGAGTTGGAGACGCGCGTGGGTGATATCCGCGTGTTGGCGCGAGCGAAGCCGATGGATAAGTTGCGCATGGTGTGCGCTCTGCAGAAGAGGGGAGAAGTGGTGGCTGTGACCGGTGACGGCACGAACGATGCGCCGGCTCTAAACCGCGCGGATGTCGGGTTGGCAATGGGATTGATCGGGACGGCTGTGGCAAAGGATGCTTCGGATATTGTGTTGTTGGATGATTCCTTTTCCGGAATTACGCGTGCTATAAGGTGGGGGAGAGCACTGTATCGAAATATACAAAAATTTATCGTTTTTCAATTAACTGTTAATGTAGCGGCCTGCGGGATCGCTGTGCTGGGACCTTTTATCGGCTGCGACTTGCCGCTGACTGTGACTCAGATGCTTTGGGTTAATTTGATTATGGATACCTTTGCGGCACTGGCATTGGCTACGGAACCGCCGGACGACGGGGTGATGCGGTGCGGTCCCCGCGATAAAGATGCTTTTATAATCACGCCGGCGATGTGGAGATGGATTTTGTGGTACGGCGGAACGTTCGTCGTTGCCTTGGTGCTGTATATCAAGTATATTACCGTCGGAGGAAGGGTACCCGGAACACATGAAGTGACGCTGCTTTTTACGGGGTTCGTGCTGCTGCAATTCTGGAATTTGTTCAATGCGCGGGTTTATGGCTCGCGTTGCTCGTTCGTTAAGGGTATTACGAAAAATCCGGCTTTTGTTGCCATTGCTCTCGTTGTGTTGCTCGGACAATTCGCTGCCGTGCAGTACGGGGGTGATA
Organism: uncultured Akkermansia sp.; assembly: GCA_964545935.1. GTDB lineage: Bacteria > Verrucomicrobiota > Verrucomicrobiia > Verrucomicrobiales > Akkermansiaceae > Akkermansia. The sequence goes on from CAZJIH010000064.1 coordinate 3,375, forward strand.
TTTTCCGTACCGAACCGCTTACTCTCACCGAGTGGGGGATGCTGATGGCTGTTACCTGCCCGGTATTGATTGCCGGCGAGGTTGTGCGTTTTGTCGCCCGTTTGCGGAGTACCGCAGACCCTATGCCCGCCTCCCCATCCTGATTGTCGATTGGAGAGCCGGACATTGACTTCGGTCTTTGTGCTTGTACTCCCTCGTGTTACCCGGCAACGAAATCACCGCACGGTGCCGGGTTGTTAATTACATTGGGGCATATGTGGGTGTCGCAAATTTTTTTTAAAATTCCGAGAGATTTTGCTTGCGTTATGCCGGGATTCTGCTAAAATACGTCTTCGCCTCGTGTTTTCATGTGGCAATACTGTGTCAATGTGTTCATCGACACCGGGTCACGTTGGGGGTGATCCGGTGTCTCTGTGTTGCGTCGTAGGTAGAAAAGCATCACGTGAAAAAAAATCTGCTGTACCACTACAGTGTAGATTATGTAGGTAAGCATTTTAAAAAACTTACACAGGAAAGATGCGCTCTATCCCCACTGAGTCTGCTTAAAATAACAGCACTCCCACCCCTCCTAGGATTTGGGATGACTCACCGGCAGATGTGTAGATACGTTAGCCGGTGCGCTCGTGCCCCCCTGTGCCGAAATATCCGCCCACCGGGTAGCTCAGAATGAGCATCGATACGCCGATTATCTCTCTTTTTCAGCGCTTTATAGCGAAAGGCGTACAATGGCACAGGCACATGTCACCACGTCTCCGACCTTCTCCCACGCTCATGCTCCCGACCAATCCTATTTCGGAATCATCGAATCTTAATTTTCCCCAATTCTGCATTTTTCTGCCATGAAAGTACTTTTATTATTCACGGCAATGCGCGGACTGCGGATAGAATTTCTTGTCAATTCGGTAGTACTGTGCTAAACTATCAGCGTTATGAAGATAGGCAAAGTTATTTACACCCTGTGTGCAATTACAGTGTTGGGATTGTGTGGTCTTTCGTATCAAGCCGGTGCTGTTACGGATAAGTCGGATACTACGGTGCAGAAGGGGAAGGAAGCGGGTACAGATGCGGAATTGCCTAAAGTGCCTGCCGCTCTCAAGGAAAAGGAATTTTTGCTGCCGGTAAAATTAAATACGAAGGCAAAAGTTTATTTCATTTATCAATCCCGGAGTGCTTGTGGTATTTGTGTAGCTGAAGCCCCGGCTATCGTTAAAATATATAAAACTATGCATGGTAAAGGAGCAGAGCTCGTCATGCTCAATATTGACAAGGATAAAGAATCAGCCACTAAATGGGCAAAAGCCGAGAAAATGAAGTTTCCCATAGTACCGCCCGGTGCCGCTTCAGGTATCCCCTTTCCTTATACCGGTGAAGGATTGCTCCCTTGTATGGTAGCATTAGACGCTAACGGCAATAAACTCGGAGAAGCAAATGCACGTGGTGTCGCAGAATTCCTCAAAGGCTGGAAAAAGATGGTACGTGAAGTAGAGAAGGCTAGCAAAGCCGCTGAAGCTGAAAAGAAGAAATCGGAATTCGCTGAATTAGAGTAATAGTTTTTTTGCGGCGAGGCGTGGGGAATCTACCTTTCTTACCGCCGTCACAGGCTAAGCAACTGACGGACGCATTTTTTCGATGCAGGTTGGGTGTTTGTGTGCGGCTTTGCCTACTTGCCGGGTTGTGAGCTATCGCAGATGCTCACCTCAGCAAGCGGCATAGTCCTTACCCAAACCCGGACAAACGGGTACGGTCCCGCTTACCGGTGTGCTCGGGGCGGTGTCAAATTCGCCGGGACAACGCGATCGTAAAACAGAACGGAGACAGCAGGGTCTCAGAGTTGTGACTTCATGGTGCACTCGCAGCTGAACATTTCATCTCGTTGCGCCTGATTGTTTGACTTTGTATCCGTTCTTCGTACTTAATCACTCCCGCGTTTCTCTGCGGCGGAATCATCGCTCAACGTGGAACAGTCATTTTCCCGAGAGGGATGTGCGAGTGAGCGATTATATTTTTCTAGAACATTCTTTGCGATTTCGTCGCCCTGTTCGGCTGTTTTACGAAGCCATTTCAGAGCTCCAGAGAAGTCTCTGGTTGCATCGACATCGCAGTTATAGCAAAGTTCGAGGACGTACTGAGCCATCTCTTGTCCTTGTTCAGCTGCTAGACGATACCACTTAAAGGCTTCGCGAAAGTCCTTGGTTACACCCTCGCCATAGTTGTAGCAGACGGCGAGGTTGTATTGAGCATTTGCGTTCCCCTGTTCGGCTGCGAGACGATACCATTTGGCTGCCTCGGTGAGGTCTTTGGCTACACCCTCGCCATCATCGTAGCACACTGCGAGGGCGTATTGAGCTTCTGCAAGCCCTTGTTCCGCGGCTAGACGATACCATTTGGCCGCCTCGGTAAAGTCTTTGGTTACACCTTCGCCTTCGTTGTAGCAGATTCCGAGAGCATGTTGAGCTTCTGCAAGACCCTGTTCAGCGGCGAGGCGATACCATTTTACTGCTTCGGCAAGGTCTTTGGTTACGCCTTCGCCTTTGCAATAGCACACTCCGAGGTCGTACTGTGCCTCCGTAGACCCATTTTCAGCTGCCTTGCCGTACCAATAAACGGTTTTCTCCGTATCGTATGCTGCACTCCTCTCATCTCCGTACAGCATGGCTAATTCGAACATGGCATCAGCATTTCCGTCAATCACTGCCTTTCGGAACCGGAGTTGAACCGGTGCAAGACGCGTCTGAGCACTTTCTTCTACCCTTACCGATTTACAGAACCAATGCAGAGCTTTTTCGTTGTCTTTTTCTACACCGAGTCCGTCAAAATAACACTTTCCGAGTTCGAACATGGCATCGAAATTTCCGTCCGCCGCTGCTTTATCGAACCAAAGGATAGCTTGCTTTTCATCTTTCTCTACGCCTTCCCCGTTAAGGTAGAAGCGGGCAAGTTCACACATAGCCGCGGTATTTCCCTGTTCTGTTGCTTTACGACACCAATCAGCCGCCTTTTCCTTGTCTTGCTCTATGCCGAACCCGTGGCAGTAGTGTAAGGCGAGTCGATGTTGCGCTTCCGGGTGTCCTTGTTCAGCGGCTTTGCGGCACCAATAGACTGCCTTTACTCCGTCTATATCCACACCGAGTCCGGAACCATAGCATTCGGCAAGCGTGACCATCGCTTCGACATCTCCTAATCGCTCGACGGCTTCCTCTAACCCACTTTCCACTGTGTTGTGAACAAATTCGTATGCCTGAATGTCATCGTATGTTAACTCAGGAGTACTCCGGCATTTTTTCACACGCCGGATAAACTTCTTAATCAACTTACGCCAATCAGACTTATTGCGCCGTTTCATAGGACAAGTTCAGCTCGTGTTCGGGTGGGTGTTTAAGTGAATTTAGGGAATAATGCGCGGGGTATGCTACGGAGATGTTCATTCGGGCAGTATATTAATTTTCGGGTGCCTGACTTTTTTCCCGGAGCACAATGTCGAGGAGTTCCTGAGCTTTTTTACCGACTTCCTTGACAGCCGCACGGAGTAGCTCCTCAGCCTTAGAGAGGTCTTGGGGTACCTCCTTGCCTTCGAGATAGAGTTTCCCGAGTGCGTATTGTGCCGGCGCAAATCCTTGCTCGGCCGCTTTACTATACCACTTTACCGCTTCAGTGTAGTTGATGAGTTCGTCTTTGCTGTAGTAGGCACTCCCCGGATGTCGTCCGAAAGCATACTCGAAGGTGTCACCGCGTCCGTAAAGTTTTCTGTAAAACGGGCAAGCTGCGCCTTTGGAGTAGAACTCCGCGAGATTGTATTGAGCCTTTGCATCCCCCTGTTGTGTGTTTTTTCTCAATGCAACCAATATCCTCACGTTTTCCGATTCTTCGGCGAGACGCCGCCATTTCGCAGCTTCTGCCGGGTCCTCTTTTACGCCTCTCCCTTCTCGATAACACATGCTGAGATCACTCCGTGCTTGTCGATTCCCTTTTTTGGCCGCATTGCGGAAAATTTTTAATGCTTTAGAGAGATCTTGGGGTACGCCTGAACCGCATGCGTAGCATCGTCCGAGTTGGTACTGTGCTTCTACATCTCCTTTCGCTGCTGCCTTACGGTACCATTTCACTGCTTCAGCATAGTCCTGATCGACACCTATAGCACCGTCGTAGCAAAATCCGAGAGCGAACATCGCGTTTATATCATTCTGTTTGGCAGCTTTACGAAGCCATTCCACTGCTGCGTTGGCATCTTGGGGTAGACCGGCACAGCCAACGAAATAGTACACTGCGAGTTTGTATTGTGCCGGCGCATATCCTTGTTCGGCTGCTTTACGGTACCATTCTAGGGCTTCTTTGTATTCGTCTACTCCCGGCTGACTGTAGTACTCCCCTACAAAGAATTGCGCTTTTAGATTCCCCTGCTCAGCAGAACGACGAAACCATTTCAATGCTTCTTCACGGTCCATAACCACTGACTCACCGTCGTAATAAACAACCCCGAGGTTGCATTGCGCCTTTGCATTTCCCTGCTCGGCAAGTACCTTGAGTTCATTGATAGTTAATGCGTAAGTACTCCGAGGGGCAAGGATTAGCATGCCGAAGAGAAATACGACACAGTGTAAGAATGAGAGCGCACGACGGAACATTCTCTGTCCCGAGGGGGTAGGTAAAACCGCATTCATGACGAAAGTTTATCTCATTTCTAATACGATGTCAAGCCGTCTTTTTCCTTGAGGCACATTCGTCTCAGGAAAGTTGGCACTATCCGCTGCAGTGCCGCTTCTTGCGCGCATCCCGCGCTTTTTCTCCCGACACACGCGGCGGAGCGCACGGATAGGCGGCAGGATGGCTCCGGCGGTTCAGAGCCTAAGTGACTCACATCGCACTTCATTCTTCGTACCGGAGTTCCCTTTTTTACTTTTTGTGACGATTTTGTGTTGACATACGGTTTCAAAGTAGTACATTATTCTCGATCGCTCCATGGTAGGGGCGGCATGCCGTAAGTTATATTCTATGTTCGGACTGCTTAAAAAGATATTCGGGATTATAGTGAACCGCTATACGGTGGGGATTTTTCTGTTGGGAGTGGCTGCTTACCTATTCTTTACCGATGATTCCGGGAAGGACATGTCGCAGGTTCTGAAGGAGAAATTGCTGGAGACAAATTCTGTATCAGAGGCACGCTTGGGCGCGATAGAAAACCAATACAGCAATGTCGATATGGATGCGAGTGTCCGCTTTTACCAATCTCACTACGGCAAAGATGCACTTGACCTTATGGCACGAGACCTAGCTGAAGAGAACGGAAGGGGGGAAACAATTCTGAAACTCTGCAAATATGTCCGCGAGAATAACTGTGAATTGCCGGGTGAACAGGCGCGGTACATTGATCAGGCGAGTATTGTCGCATTCGATGATGACTTATCATCCCCAACCGTACGGGATGTTTTCAGTTCTATGCTGACCGAATACGCCGACATCCTGAGCAAGGCGAAAGAAGCCGGTGGTGAGACGGCAGAGGTTGTGGCAGCAAGCGAGATCAGCGCATGGGTGTATAGACTGCTCTGTTTGGATTCACAGACTGCTTCCCCGGAGGATTGGCAAACTTATTGCCGGTACAAGGAATGGATGCCTGATGCTGTCTCTATTCTGTATTTTACCGCCGGTGAGGATACGATGTCCGCAGAAGATAAAGATACAATCAAACAGTTCATTCATAATTGTGCCAAGTATGATTCTATGCGAGAGCTTGCTCGCGAGAGTGTGGAAGCATGGCGTGAGGCTGCAGAAAAGAATGAGCCGCCTGCGGATGCGGATGAGCCGTCTGATGCTGAAATTGCCGCTTTTCATATTCCCGCTATAACAAGCTTTTTCTCAAAACATGGTGATGTCCTAGAGAGTCTATGTAATTCCGGCAGTATGCCACCGGAAAAGGCACTCGACTTGGTACTCCTGAATCTCAAAGTGCTTGAGGATGATGATAAAAGCGGTAATGTCAAACATTTCCTCGCGGATGCGGAGAGGTTATGGGGTATCGCGCAGCAAAATAAGGACATGGAGGATGGATTGTTGGGGACATCGGATATTTTGAAAATCCTCCGTGCTACGTCGCCGAAGCGTTTTACCAATGCCTTACGTGACCAGAATATTGCAAAATTGTGTCCATTGCTCTTGTACGTTTGCACTGATGAGAATTCCGGTAGGGAGGACCCGCATGCCCTCGGCAATGCACTCATAGCCTTGGAAAAATATGGGCATCAAGGTAAGAATGAAGGTAAGAAGAATGATCCAATTAAACCAATCGCCGTAGATATTTTTTTACGGCATTCAGAGAACGCTGAATTTCGTGTTGCTCTAGCCAAGGATTGGCGGTCCGTGCCCTACTTGAGCAAGTACGAAGATGGATTGAGCAATTTGTTAAGAAATAATTGGAAGGGCTTCATCGACAAGGATTTTGAGCCGGACGGTACCCCCAAGGATGAGTCGTGGATAGTTTATGTGCCCGGAGGTTCCCTTGTAAAATACGCAACAAATGTGGTTGAGGGATATCCGTGCACGTGGGGTGAGTTGGGTTGGGCGGTGTATGATGGTGTAGAAACTGCTTTCGTTATAGGGGCGACATTGATGACTCTACCTGAGGGAGGTTCCGGAGGGGTTGCAGTGAAAGCGGGTTCGGCAGCGTTGAAGGCATCTATCAAAGGGGCAGGTAAAGTTGTTGCCAAATCCTACGCGGAGAGGGTGGGAAAAACTGCTGTTAAGATGATGGCTAAACGAGGTTCACGAGCTTTGGCGCGAAAATCCGGTAGTTGGGCAATAAGGAGACTTCTGGTTCAGGGAGGGAAGCAGGGCATGAAGGGTATACGCATCGCAAAGCGGTGGGGGGAGAAGACGGCAAAGGAGGTCGGGACTCTGCTGCGTGATCGCAGGGTCATGAAGATCGCAGCCGGTTCGATGTTCGGATTTGAACTCTGTACCCGTACATTACCGAACTTAGATAAAATAGTTAAAGGTCTCTCTCACGACGTTACGGAGAAGTTGTTAGATATTGCGAAAGGTACGGTGCAGGGCGCAACGAAAGCCATCACTGAAAGCGTTCGTGAAGCCCTCGGGCAGGGAAGTGCTTCCCTTATGCCATGGATTATTAGGGCACTAGCCTTGGTTCTTCTCGCAGTCGGATTATATGTCATGTTCGGCAAAGCCTTCTTTAGTTTCTTATTCAGCAAAAAACGCACAACACCACCCGGTTACACATGAAAATATGTTTTTTAGGCGCAGCAGGTGTCGGTAAATCTACCTTTTTATCGGCTTTGACGTGTATGACCCCTGATTCGAAGGGGGCGTACTGCAGGTTCCCCATGGAAAAGTCGGATGGGTCGCCCAACGAGGGAGTCAAGAGCATTCGCCAAGCTGCCGATGCTATCCGCAGGGGCGAGATCATTCCCGCTACGACCGTGGTTCGTGATGTAGCTGCCCGGCTCTCCTTCCCGGATTTAAGAAGGTCACTCGATGTCGAGTTTATCGATTTACCGGGCAGTACTTTCTCTATGGGGTATGATGAATCTGATGCGGCGAGTCTTGCCGAGATTCGTAACCATGTCAACGCCTGCTCATGTATTTACTTTTTTATTGAACCTCAGGATTTAGCACGGGATAAGGGGGAGAGTCGCATTCTGACATTCCTCAATGTACTTCGAGATTACAAGGCTAAAAACGGAAAGAATAAGGATGCTGTACCGCCTCTTGTATGTTTGACGCTCACGAAAGCAGATGCCGTGAGTATTTCGGAGAATGAAGCCATTCACAGAGGCGAGGCTTCCCCGGTTGATGTAAAGAAGTACTTCGAGGAGCATGCCGGGAGCAATTTGGCTGCCTTGGAAAGGGAAGTGGGGATCAATTACCTCTTTTACGCTGCGTTCAGCTCTGTTCGCGGCGGCAGACTGAATCTCAATACGAATGAGTTTACCCAGCTCTTTAAGCCTTTGGTAAAGCATATTGATGATGTGGATTGGTGGGATTGGATAAAAAAAATTCTCCTTTGGTGCTTAGGTGTACTCGCGGTATGTGGTCTGCTTTGGGGTATTATCGACGCCATAACCGACATAAAAAGGAAAGAACAAAAAGATATTATTGAGCAGTTGAACCGCACAGACACCACTCCGGAGAGTTATAAAACTAAGCGAGAGCTCATAGAACGGATAGAGGATACCGTCATTCAGAAAAATGCACGTGAGAAGCTTGAGCAGGAGATCGAGAAACAGCGAGGGGAATTATCGGAACAAATTCGTACTGCGAAGGAGGAGTATTACAGGTCTCCTATTCTGGAGAATAAACGACATTACAACAAGTTGACCGAGAATTATGTAAAAAATTTCCCCGGTCACCCGCTTCCGGAGGATCTGAAGATCGATCCGAGGATCGAAGAAATACCCATCATCGATAAGATATTGCATGTGCAGAACGTAAACGATAGTATATCTGCCTACCTCAGTGCGAGGAGTTCAGTAATAGAGGAATATCTTGAACAAATCTCCGGAAATGGCGCGGAAGTGGGTGAAATCAGACATGCTCTGGATACGGCGCGGATACTGTGCGAACCAAGGGACTATACCATGTACGTGGATACGAATAGGCTGGATGGTGACAATAGACTTGCATTTTACGTGCAGACCAAATTCGCGCCCGGCGGTGAGCTGTATCCGGAGGATGAGGAGGATCTCGTTGAGGATGTGGGATTTAAGAAGCAAGCCGAGTTTCACGAAAACATCCTATTTGAGTGGCAGGCAGGTACCCATCTGGAGCTACACGTCTGGGATAACAACTATCACTGGACTTCTTTCGACGGACGCATTGTGTCGTATGACAGATTAGCGATCGGACGCTTC
>CAZJIH010000065.1:0-11734 GCA_964545935.1 uncultured Akkermansia sp.
TCAGAAAGGGATACGCCAGCGAGACATTCACCTTGGAGAGAACGACCATCCACGTGATAATTGAGACAGCGTAGCAGAGCATCCCGCCAATCAAATACAAATTGCTCAACCCCGCCACTGCCATGTGCCACAGCTGGTCAAGCTTGAGAGATACCTTGCCGATTTGCAGCATCCCCTGTCGGATGAAGAGCTGCGCCAGCGCGTTTAGGCTTACACTAAACAAGATGAGTAGGATATTTTTCATGATAATTCCGGGTTACACAAGTTTGAAAAAGCAGAACAGCACGTAGCCGACGTATGCGCAGCAGGTACAGACCAACGCCTTGTCCTTGTAGAGATTCTCCGTCGGATCCTCGGAGGAGCTATATTTGCCCAATATGTACACGTACCAGAAGAGACCGAAGATGACGAATACCATGCTGTAAATCATGCGGTGCGTGCCGAGGTTGGCGAGGGTGTCGGGCTCCATCGTCCACTGAGCGTAGGAGATGATCGTGAGGGTCATCGTGGCGGTGATATAACTGTTGAGCATTTCCGGTCCGTATTCCTTCAGCACCACACGGGAAGCTGTACCGTGCCGGAGCAGCTCGCCCTTCCGCTTCGTGAACCCGAGGAACAACGCCAAAAAGAGAGTGGTCATGAAGATATAACTCGACACGGTAGTATGGATGGCATACGCTCCAGCATACACGCGCAGGACAAACCCGATAGCAATGACGAATACATCCAGCAAAACGATGTCCTTCAATTTGCCGGTGTAACATACGTTGATCACGAGGTACAATGCAATGACGACCGCCACTTCTACACTGTGCGTCAAGTAAATGCAGCCTCCCGCTGCTACGAGCAGGAGTACAGCTACAACGAACGCATTCCGCACAGAGATAGCCCCACTCGCGAGAGGTCGGGACTTCTTCTGCGGATGCAGAGCATCCTTCTCGCGATCCTGAATGTCGTTCACAATGTAATGCGCTCCGGCAGCAAAGCTGAACGCTAGAAATGCATACAGTGCCGCTAAGACAGATTCAACCTCCGTAAATCGGAATGAGAAGAGCAGAGGAGCCAGCACAAAGGCATTCTTCACCCACTGTTTCGCACGTACGAGCTTGATGTATTCTTTCACCATATCCTCCTCATTTCTTTCCCAGTTCCCGTTCAAATTGTTTCTTGTACATTTCCAGTTCCTTTCCGTCTGTCACGAAAAGTATAGTGTCCTTCCACACAATCAAACCATTCGGCTTCGGCCATGCCTCTGCCTTTTGCAGCACACCGGCTTGGTAGAGGCGTTTCAATGCGGCTACATATTCCGGCTTTTTTCTCATAGCGAACGGGTATTTCCGCCCGCTCAGAAACTGCACGGGATAGTAGACTTCATAGGGGATGAAAATGCGATAGTTGTCATCGTAGGAGTTGTTCAATATATATTGGGCACCGTCACGAAAACCTTTATTCACCCCGGTGTAATAACGTCTACGAAGCGATATCGAACTATGGTCCCCGATTTCGATGATATCATATTTTCGCCCGAGTCGGAAATCTTTCCGGATTTCCAAACGAGCCAAAACTCTGTTCCAAAGCATTTTCTCAGCGTCAAAACCAAGCTTCCACACTCGCAGACAATCTAAATCATTGATAATTGACGAAAAAATGATGCATGCACCGGCAATCACCCATAGATTATAAATTTGCCTGATCCGCGTGATAATCAGAACCATGACCAGTACCTCGAAAAAGACGAGCCCAAACAACTCCACCCTGCCGCCAACCAGATACACTTTTGCGATGATCATGGCTGTCTGCGTAGCGAACAAGGCTCCGAATAAAAGGAATAGCCTTACAACCCTTTGTCTGAGCTTTCCCGTGGAACAAATGTAAAGGACTAACACAAGGGTAAAACCTAAGAATACCCACAATATCCATTGAGATATGAACGGGTATTCGTACTCGTACAATTGATGGAAGCACTGCTTGAATAATATACCCAAACGTTTCGGAATCTGCTCTAGTGGCAAGGTATCCGTGTTATATGCATGTTGAGCCATGGGGAAAACGTGAGAAACCATCCATTTGTACAGCGCAATGCCAAGTATGATGTTTATCGTTGACGTCACAACCGGTTTCAACCAAAGTTTCAAACGCTGCATCGACCCGTCCCAATCGAACGACTGAACCAACAGTCTGCCCGCGAACGCTACAGCGATGGTGTTAATAAGCACCGGATACATCGCCAATGCAAAATTAACCAAAACGATGGCAAAGAGCGAATATACTATTTTCCCGATTAGAGATATCCCCGGGCGATGCAGCTTCTCAGACAGCAGAAGTGCAGCTAATGCGCACGTTACCCCGATGAAAACCTCGGGTGTCATGTGCACAAAATACATCATACTCAGTGTAAATGGCTGAGCGGTTAGCACGAGCCCGCAGAGTACGTAATAAATGACACGTTTTTCCAAGCACCAATATCTGCAGAGCAAGACCGCGTTAAATGCCAGAGTTATAAAAATGATAAGATCGTAAATAAGAGGTAGGTAAATACCATTTGAAAGAGGTATCTTGACTGCGTAAATCATGTATCTACCGGCCCACACGAGTGAAAACCAGCGTTGCTTGCTATCCAAAAGGAACCAGTCATGATTCCCCCACATAAAACAAATCGTGTGGAAACCGAATGCAAAACAAATCACCCCGAAGATGATCCAAAAGGAGCGACGGTAAACCGGGTCAATGTGTAAGTAGCCGTCTTTCAGAGCTTTGACGATATCCTTCCTGTTGATAAACGTCAATACACGACACGCAACTTTCTTAAGCGGCGAGAAAAAGAGTATGAGCAGGAAAAATGCCGAAAAAACTACTAAGGGATTTACGAAGGAAATATCAGATGCCGCAAGGGGTTTGCGTACATCAAAAGCAAGCGTAATTTCCGGTGACGAGGGAAGGGGGTATCTCAACACGAATGGTTCATTGTGCCAAACTACCCTTTCTGTAGCCACAGGGTGTCCGTTCAGAGTGATATTTTGGAAGCACACCCATGCCGGTCTTCTCTTTCCTCCATGCTGAAAGTTACTACCCTTGAGTTCCATCACGAGAGCAGCATCCCCCCCCCATTCATCTGCTTTCGGAGTAAGCTTTATCTGGCACGTCTTATTTCGGTAGGAAACAGGAATGTCGACCACTACGCCCTGATAGCTTTCGTTAGATAACCACGTAGGCTGCCTGACCTCCAGATCAGTGCCCGCTGCACTCACGTGACCATTTTTCAGATGCCCTTTGAAGCTGACATCCACACGGGCTGCATCATTTTGGTATGTCCAGCGGGCATCACCCCTGAAAAGCCAGAACGGAACAAATAGTGCCAAAATGACACTCAAGATGAGTGCTACTATGATCGAATAGAGGATTTTTTTCATAGGGTGTCGGCGGTTAGGAGTATTCACCACGTGCTTAAACTAAAGTGCTTCAAATTTCTCACCAACACTGCGGTTTAGAAACGAAAATAGATGAAGGGATTGTGGGTGGATGCATCCATGAATGAAGCACTCAAGAGAGAGAATCAAAAGCCACGCGTTCGCTACTACTATGCGGACGTGGCTGCGGTTCTGCGTCTCTACGCCCTGCTGGAGATGGGGGGCGTCGATGATGCCCACGAGACCAGCGTGATGCCCTCGGACCCGTCAACATAATAAAGCATCTTGTAGAGTTTGCGATTTCTTGGGATGAAACCGAGTGTCGTAATTGTATCATCATCATCTCCCGTCTACATCGTATTCTTACGATTAAATAAATCAAATGCGCATTTTTCAATTCGCTGTATTTCTCTTTCCAACTCTAGCTTACGCGAAATGTATTTTTCCCTCTTCTGTCCCCATGTAAAGTAAAGGCGGAAATTTATGCGTTTTAATTTTTTCCGATAGCTTGACAGAGAAAAGTTATCGCGTAAAAATATGAGAATGGAGCTATTCTCCTCCTTTTCATTCTCTTTCAAATGATGCGTCTTTTCACACACTTTTTTAATTATTTCCTCAGCATTAATGCGTGCGCAATGTGCGAGTAATGCCTCATACAGTGGCGTCTGCCTAGCATAATTCCACCATTGATAAGCCATATCAAGAACAGGTGTGTTTTTAGGTTTTCTCTTTCCTGCGTAATGAATTAATTTCGCATTTTTCCTTGCTTGAATGTATTGCTGGTGATACTCCAAGGGCAATAGATGCCATTTATCCTTTCTAGATCCATAATTGTGTAATACATTCCATATTAGATCTAAGTACAAAACGTGTCCATTGCAAACTACATTCAATATATCTTGGTCGGGGAAAAGGTACAAATCTCCGACGTGTTCGTCTACCCAATTTTTTTCTAGTCTTTGACGGGTTTTTTCAGTTCGCTGATTCTCTATGTGACGTATTATAGGATCAATCAAATTGTTTTTTCTGAATTCTTCCACGTTAATGAGCATTACACCCGAATTGAAATAGTCTAGGGTTCCTCCCGGCAGTCCTAGATCATCCGTGTAGTATGATTCTCTCTCCCATCCGTCCATTCTCGTTCTGCACATCACAGCCAAATCACGACACCCAGCGATCCAATAATTTTCTATATCCGTATTATATAGGTCGGCTATATCGCTTACAAGTAATGTGTCAGAGTCTAGGTAGATAATCTTATTGTAATTACAGAAAACTATCGATGCGAAAAGTCGGAAATAAATCGTCGAACTAAAATAACCGTGCGCCTTCAATGCTAAGTCACCTGCTATATGCCCCATGTAAAACAACCTAATGGAAATGTTTCTTTTTTCCATTTGCAATGCTAGAAGTCTCGTACGATTAACCTCAGCTAGGTGATCCCATAATACGAAGATATCATAGTTGTTCTTATCTGACGCGTTTGAAATAATAGATTGAATAGCTACGGCGCCGTCATAAAAATATCGATCGTCAATAGAAAAAAATATTGGGATATCATTTTCCTTGAACGCGGGCTCCGGTATATCTGTCGGTACGGTGTTTAAGATCAGTATAGGTTGCAGTTCTCTGATTTTATGCTCTTTTTTTTCTGCGTTTCGTAATATATAGACACCCGTAAGCCATTCGCCCAAAAATGCAAGCACACGTTTATGCTGTATCGACAGGAAGGGAACACCTCTGACATTTGGTTCGACCGAGAACAAAATGTCAAATATAAATTCACAGTAGTCAAAGAAAATTGTTTTTTTAAGAATAAAGATATTCCATTTCCACTGGTTTCTGCGGGATTCGTATTCCTCCGCAGGGCGCACAAACTCTGCCCACCTTGTTCTGATACGCTCCATTGCAATATCTCGAAATCTTTCCCCACGCACATCTGGCAATGTTTCTCTTGCCACAATTGATTTATATTGCTCATCGTTCTTCAGCGGCGGCTTTGGAACAAACATAGGTGCATCTACAGAAGTTGCCTGAGGAACGAAGATATCATACTCATCAAGTAAAGGTAAAATCACATCAGAAGCCAGAAGTCTCATCCTTTCCATGCTGGATAGACATTGCACAAAACAAGACGTACCTTGATCCTCATTGCTGAATGCGAGCATCCTTCGGTAATGATTGAAACCTATGTACTCTGGATCACCTAATATAGTATAATTTTTCCATGCCCAATAAATTCCAGTTAGCTCGCAATAATAGCGGTTAAGATCTGAAATATTCTCCCCAGTATCATCACCAATCATCCTCGATGTGAGCCATTGAAAATCATCGCGATTCAAAATTCCATCTTTTGTTATGGATGGACCCAACGCACGTCCGAGATGGATAGGAACAAAAATATCATCTCTAATTATATCAGCAGGTTTATGGTATCCTACGAGAATTTTTAATTTTTTTTCGTTCATTTTTTTAGTTTTCTATGAAATCATTTGCCAATTATTACTTCTAGGAAATCTACTATTCTCTCCGATGCATGCCCATCCTCGATGCTGCCCTTTTCCGCTAAGAAATCGTGAACCTTATTTGCGAAATTGACTGCATCAAATTCTTGGATATTCTCAAGCAACTGCTCATTGGTCTCGGCAAACGGGAAGGGGGTGTTAGCAAGGGAGTAATAGAGACCCCTTGTGCGTTCAAATCGGACATGATCAGGAGCAAAAATAAATGCTGGTCTCCCAGTATGCAGGAAATCAAAAATGCATGAAGAATAATCCGAGATGCATACGTCTGAAGCAACGAGTAATTCTTGCATATCTGCGTAATTATGTACTAACACAATGTCGGGTGTTTCCAAGAGATAATGTTCTCGAACTCCTTTGGGCGTCAGACGAGCTGCACACACCCATTCGCCTCCCCATCTGCTGGCACATGCTCCTAGTACACGTGGAACATCGAGACCGTATGCACTTCTCGCTCGTTCATCGTGCTGTGTTGGTGCATAAAGCAGTATTCTCACATGATCAGAAATTCCCAGCCTCCGTGTAACCTTGTTTCGAACTTCATTGTATTCTTCCCTGCGGAAGAGTATATCGTTTCTTGGGTGTCCGAACTCAAGTATTCTATTTTTTGGACAACGGAATGCCCTTTGGTAAAATCTTGTTTCCCATCCAGAATTGGATAAAAAATAATCCATTTGCTTAATATCCAAACTAGCTTGGGTCCACGCTTTCATTCCATAATTATGTTGCGCGAGTAGAAATTTTTTTATGCCATAAGATCCACGCCAAGTCTGAATATATACTTGTTCCGGGCGTTTCATCACTCCCCGTTGTAATAGAAAACTACGCCATGCATTATCAATGATTACTTTCGCAGTATCGCACTCACGAATTGCTTCCGGTGTCTCGATCCTTTCCAGACGAATGGAAGATGGTATATCCTTTATACACCGCAAAATATCTTTATCTACGATCCAAACTAGCTCCCATGGTAGCTTCCTGCGCAAGATTTCCTCAGCGATGTATTTTGGATTACATCGGTAATTATTATGCTCACACCGGAATACAATTTTCCGAGTATTGATAGGCTGCTGTCCTGCATCTCGATATGGAACCGGGGCAATGTCTTGTTTCCTCTGAAAGAAATAATCTTTCCCTAAAAAATGCACAACTTTTATGCTTGCTCCCCAAGATGATACAGAGTACAGCCATTGTCTCCACTGAATATTCATAGGATCTACTTACTTACTGGGACAAGTGTTTCTATTAAATCGACAACTCTTTTTGCGGCGTGCCCGTCTTCAATACAGCCCATCTTTTTCAGGAATTTGCCCAGTAATCTCTGGTATCTTGCATCCTCAAATGTTAAAATAATATTTTCTAATTCATCATTGTTAGCAGCAATAGGGCATGGAGTATCCTCCAATGGGTACAATAATCCGCGTGCTTTTTTTGTATAACGAGTGTAATCTGGGGCAAATAGAAATATGGGGCGATGTGTCAGCATATAATCACAGATGCTGGAAGAGTAATCAGATATAAACGCATCCGAGACCAACATCAACTCCTGTATATCAGGATAATGAAACACATCTACCACGCTACCGTTGGTCTCATCTATACCTTGGTGGTAGGGGTATAACTTTTGATGAAGCCTTGCTGCGCAAATCCAGTCACCGCCAAATCTTTGTTTTAAGGACTTGCAGAGACGCTTATAGTCTATAGTATCCCATTCTTGGTACCAGTCGTCTCGCCATGTGGGCGCGTAGAGAACAATTTTCTTATTGGCCTCAACTCCAATTTCTCTTCGTATTTCCAATTTTGACTGCTCGGATATTCCTGATATAAGTAAGTCATTACGCGGATGTCCATACATAAGTATTTTTGATTTAATATTCTTTCCAAATCCAAACATGGGACAATAAACCTTTTCCGCTTCAAATTTTGAATTCGCGATCAAATAATCCAGCTGTCCCTCCGAAAGTCTACTCCATTTTCTCCGGATCGAGTCTATGGGATTGGCTTTTATTCCAAAACTGCCATGCCACAGCTGTATGTAAATCTGACTTGCTCGCTTAATCAGTCCCCTACGATAGTCAGCAACGCGTTCAAAGGAGTTAACCCAAATCCCAGCCGTAGCAATTTCTTTTTCGGCTTCTTCTGTATCTGACACCACAATCCTGATCTGAGATGGAAATTTGTACATATATTTTAAAAAATTTTTATCCGCTGGAGATACAACCCATACAATATCATAGGTCAGTCGACGTCTTAAAATTTCTTGCACTATGTATTTAGGATTACATGAAAAGCCCCTTTGTGCGGCTCTAAATACAATTTTCCTGTGCATTATTGGAAGATCAACGTATGGATTTTTTGGAGGATGTGGCTTAGCAAGCGATAGGAATGAGAAACCAAGTACCTTATATTGTACAAAATTTTCGTTCAATCGCTTTGTTGTCCATATTGTTGACTTCATTTTCTTTAGTATCTCCCGCATGTACCTCATCCTCGATGCACTTTGACTTGGGGGACGATTAGGAAGTGCTTTTTTTATAATCCAGTCCACAAGTCTGGCACTTGCCTTCCCATCCTCTTTACAACCACGCTCTTCGAGAAAGTGCTCCACCGTATTTATATATGCATCCATATCAAACATCTCAATAGATTCCAGAAGAGATTGTTGATCGCACGATACAGGCATGGGTACTTCTTCTAGGGGGCAATAAAGTCCATGATGCTCGGCATACTCATTCGCATCCGGAGCGTAAAGAAATGCCGGCTTTCGTGTTAGCAGGTAATCAAAAGCATACGTAGTATAATCAGAGATAATGACATCCGCAGATGCCAATAACTCTGTCATATTTGGGTAGTCAATTACGTTCTTCACTCTCGATTCATCGTAAACCATGAGCTGTCCTTTTCCTTTCTGCATAGTTTGTGTCTGAGAATGAACAAGAAATACCCACTCTCCTCCGAACCGATTTTCAAGTGCTGTAAGTATTTGGTCATAGTTAAAATCCGCAATGCTCCTTGCTCCTTCCCAATCACGTGCTGCTGATACGTAAAGAACAATTTTTGCATCCATGCTTATATTGAGAAACGCACGTACTCGTTCACCTATTCCACTAGGATTGATTAATAAATCGTTACATGGATGCCCCCATTCTAAGGCAGGTTTCCCCAACCAGAATGCCGAGGAGCAGTTCTCTGTCTCCCACTTGCTTCCGGAAAGCATGAAACTTATCTGTGATGAATCGATTCTGCACGCTAATATGTGTTCTGATTCGGAACAATGGATGTCTCCCCCGATTTTGCTTGGTCCCATACTTCCTATATGCTCAATTTGAACGTACGCTTGCCCCGGTTTTTTTTTGTAGCCTCTCTGCCAATACTGAAGGATTCTGCCATCCGCAATGATAATGTGAGCAGTTGACAATTCGCGATATATGCGGTAGGTTCCGCAGTAGCTGTCTATTCCGTGTGGAGTCAAAACCTTATTTCTATCGGAGAGCCAAATAATTTTGCATGAAACTTTTCTCCTAACTAATTCCTCCATAACGTATTTTGCACTACCACCATACTCCCCAGACCGAGAATAAAAAACTATCTTCCCATCACACGGTGAAAACAAATTACAAATGAAAGCATGAAAACTCATAATTTTGAAGTATCTCAGCAACGGTGTTCAAATATGCATCGCAGAGCACGGGGTACTCCACACTTGTCTCCTTAATTGCACGTCCTCACTTTTTTTGTCGCTGGTATGGGGGGATGCGCATATATGAAGGCATCGTAGAAGCAGGTATAATACGGCATCTAGGTGTGTAGTGCGAGTTGTTCTACTACAACCTTGGTTCATATGCGGTAACGGGCAAATTGCGAAGGGGAGACGACTGCACTCTGTTGTTTGTATCGTGCATACGCCATCCACGTCATTGTCCCTGCGCATAAGTGTATCCAATTTAGCCATTATCGATTTCACAGGTTCGAGTTAAAGCATTTTCGATTGCCTGATTCATGTTGTAGTACTTGAAATCAGCCAAACGACCGCAGCAGAATAAATTAGGATAAATTCCCGCGAGCGCGCGACATTGTTCGTAGGTAGCCTTGCTCGCATCAGTCAGTACGGGCATATCCTCTAAACTCTCCGTATCCTTGTAATTCCCTTCAAAGCGCAGGGAACGATAGGATAAACGCCCGAAGCAGTACTCGAACAATTCATCGAGCGCACTTGTGTAGATGACCGTTTCGTCAACCCCTTCGGTCAGAAAAGCTTTGCTTTCAGAGGAATGTATTTTATCCATCATATCGATCCCGAGCACTACTCTAATCTTCGGGTGCTCCAGAAGATTAGAAATGAAGCGAACGTAGCCATGTTTCAGCATCGCTTGATACTTGTCATAGAAGTAGGCGCATTTATAGCCGATGCGGAAGGGTACGCGACTGAAAATCGAACGGTCTGACTTGGGAATCATCCGTGTCTCCTCACCCAGTTTGGTATCGAACCCGCCGACTAAAATAAGTACTTTCATTAAAAGGATCTTATATTTTTATTTTGCCTCACATCAATTACCTGCCCGGTGAAGGCGGCGGTGAGGGTGAGCAGGGTGGTTCGGGCAACTCGCTCGGGTGAGAGGAGGGTCGCCGGGTCTTCTTTTCCGAAGGCTGCGGTGCGCATGGGGGTGGCTGTTCGCGCGGGGTTGACGGCGTTCACGCGGATGCCGTCGGACGCCACTTCGTCGGCGAGTGCCTGAGTGAGGTTGACGATCGCCGCCTTCGCCGAGGAATACGGCGCGTAGAGGGCGCGTCCCCGGGTGTACGATGAGCTCGTGAAGAGCGTGAGCGAGCCGTGCGTCTCCTTCAGATAGGGTATCACCGCTCGGCAGATGTGGATGGCGCCGAGGTAGTTCACCTTGAGCTCTCGGCGGATGTCTTCCGGTTCACGCGTGGTGAGTTTCCCGAGTCGCAGACTCCCGGCGCAGTTCACGACCGCGTCGATGCGCCCGTACCGCTCCGCAATCTTCGCCAAAACTCCCTCCACCTGAGCGTAGTCCGCAATGTCGCAACCCGTCCGCCGTGACACCGCCTCGCAGGTTGCCCCAAGCTCCCTTGCCTGCCGCGCGATGCATTCCCCGATTCCGCTCGTGCCGCCGAATACCACCACCACCTGCCCGCTCAGACGCTTCAGTGCCTCGGCATCCTCCGGCAATTCGTCCATGCTGCGGAGCTGAAAAAACTTATCGGCGAGATGCAAATCCTCCTGCCACGTGACCTTGATGTTCGCGCGTTCACCCCGCACCACATAGACCGGCGCGAGTTTGTGCCGCACGATGAGCCCGCAGTCGTCGGTGTACGCGTCTTCATTCGCGGCGAGCTCGTGGGCACGTCGGATGAGCGAGAGTCTGAACCCCTGCGGAGTCTGACCGCGTAGCAGGTGTGAGCGTTCGGGGATTTCCTCGATGAACCCTCGGTCGTCCGTACGGATGATGGTGTCGGCGGAAGGAATCGCCACGTCCACGGCGTCGTACTGCTTCAGGGCATCGAGGCAGTCGCGGATGATACGCTGCGAGAGCATGGGACGCGCACAGTCGTGGATGATGACGTACGCTTCTTCGTCCGGGATAGCGGCAATGGCAATCGACGAGCTTTCCTTACGAGTCTCTCCGCCTTCCAGCACGCGGCTCACCTTGCGGAAGTCCGAACGCCGGAGGAGGTCTTCTACCGCCGCGCGATACCCCGGGGTGATGACGACGAGCGTTTCGTCCACACCCTCAGCGTGTTCGAAGATGTCGATGACGTGTTCGAGGAGAGTGCGCCCGGCGA
>CAZJIH010000066.1:0-11598 GCA_964545935.1 uncultured Akkermansia sp.
GCACACCACGTTGCCCACCCCCAACCCGCCCTGCCCCATTTACGATTTTAGATTTTTGATTGATGATTTGAAATTCTAGGCGCCTACGGCGGCGCAAGGATCGGAAGTTAGTTACGAGGCAAAGCCGTGGAGCACCGCTGAACCGCAGTCCCTCCACAGCACACCACGTTGCCCACCCCCAATCCGCCCTGCCCCATTTACGATTTTAGATTTTTGATTGATGATTTGAAATTCTAGGCGCCTACGGCGGCGCAAGGATCGGAAGTTAGTTACGAGGCAAAGCCGTGGAGCACCGCTTGCGTTGGGCGGGCATGTTCCGCGGAGGGATCGCGCAACGGAGCGCGCACTATTCTCAATCAAAAATCTAAAATCAAAAATCAAAAATGCGGCGGGGGGGAGGGCATTGGGGCAGGACTGCGGTTCAGTGGTTCAGCGTTTCAGTGGTTTAGGAACGCAACTATTTTATCCGCTATCTTCCTCACTGTTTCTTCTATTATATTAAACAAATGGCTCCCTACGCGATAATCCGCCGGTGCGAAAAAGTCTACTCTCTGTTGATCTGTTTTCAATCTATATCCCTTACGAAAACTTTGGCGCGTTTCATCATCCGGGTCATACACCGCTATGGAATAGCCGCCTTGGTGACGCATTACCGTGAAACACGGCACATCCGTCGGCCCGTCACCTACATAGATCATATTCGAAAACGGAATAGGCCTTAACTCTGCGTCCATGTGATCATTGACATCTTCGGAATACTTTAACATTCCTTTGTTTATACGAAATAAAAATTGTGTTTTAGTCGTATGCGACAACACACGTTTAGGAAAATCGATACGACCTTCCTTTTCACTGAATTCACATCCGAAAACTTCTCTCATATACGGACGTATCACCGACCCATCTATTATCGCTTTCAATCCGCTCGATACGATATAAAATTCGATATGTATACCGGCTTGTTTATGAGACACATCTAAACATCTCACCGGCAATTCTTCAAAAAATTCAGGTATCCCGCGAAAAAATACCAACTTCTTTCCGAGTTCACTTAAACGTTCATTACTCACACTATCCACCCGTAACACATCTAACAACTCCTTCAAATAACATAACTCCCCATCCCACCCTTCCCTCATACTTCGTTCGTTACACTTGTCCCAAAATTTTTTTGCATCGATTCCGAATTCCGGAAAAATCGTATCCTCCTGCATATTATGAGGACTCAACGTTTTATCAAAATCAAATATAATTGCTATCGTATTCTGCAACACCGCCATACCCACATACTATACCCCCTCACCCAGCCACTTGCAAGCGTAAATCACATCAGAGAGTTGTGATATAGTATCCGGCGATAACAGCTGTTCCGATGACGCCAGCGACATTCGGACCCATGGCGTGCATGAGCAGGAAATTGGTACGGTCAGCCTGTTGACCTACGTTATGAGAGACACGAGCGGCCATAGGTACAGCGGAGACACCGGCTGAGCCGATGAGCGGATTGATGGGATTTTTACTCCAGCCGGGGATAAGATTCATCACCTGAGCGCAGAGTAAACCGCAGATTGTAGCCACGGCAAAGGCGACCACCCCTAGGCAAATGATCAGCAAAGTTTCCACCTGCAGGAAGCGCCCGCCCTGCATGGTAAGCCCCACAGATACACCGAGAAGGATAGTCGTGATATTCATGAGCTCATTTTGGGCGCAGGAAACCAAGCGTTCCGTAACTTTACACTCGCGTATAAAGTTGCCGAGCATCAACATACCGAGCAAAGGTGACGCATCCGGGCAAATGAGAATGGTTATGATAGTGACAACAAAACAGAAAAAAAGTTTTTCACCGCGCGAGACCTGCCGTAAACTTTTCATTTTAATTTTTCGTTGTTTTTCGGTGGTACACAGCTTCATAAACGGCGGTTGAATCAACGGCACGAGAGCCATGTAGGTGTAAGCAGCCACGGCGATGGCACCCAGCAGGTGCGGTGCCAATTTACTCGCGAGGAAAATCGACGTCGGGCCGTCCGCTCCTCCGATAATTCCGATAGCGGAGGCTTCGCCCTTGGAGAAACCGAGAGCCATAGCCGCTAGGAAGGTGAAGGCGACACCTCCCTGCGCCGCTGCCCCCAGCAACAAAGCTTTCGGGGAAGCGAGCAAGGGCCCGAAATCAGTCAACGCTCCCACCCCCATGAAAATTAATGCCGGGAAAATTTCGCACTTAATACCTTGGCCTATAAAGTCAAAAAGACCGGAATTAAACCCGATTATCATGAATTTTTTCGGTTTTTGACCGGTAACCTGCACGACTCCCTTCACCGGTTTCCCGTCCTTTACCACCGGCGATACCACCATCGGTTCCTCCATCGCTTTTTCGTATTTTTCACGCTCTTCGGGGGACATTCCCGAGGTATCCTGCATGACCGGAGCCTCATCGGCGTAAGGAGCCGCAGTGCCGCTTATAAAGCCGACATCGGTAATCTGATTGACTTCCGTCTTGTTGTCCTTAGAGATAGAGACAATCTGACGCTGCGCTTGGGTTATCACCATCCCATTGTCCGGGATATTGGCTATCAAGGCACCGAAGGCTATGGGAACCAACAGAAGCGGTTCGAATTGCTTGACTACCCCGAAAAATAGGAGAACAACGACAACTGCCCACATGACGTACATTTGCCAAGTCATAGCAAAGATACCCATGCCGGAGATAAAGTTTGCGAATGAAGTTATAAGGTCTTCCATATCAAGAGAAAAGGATAGGAGTACGGATAGGAGGAAACTGAGCGTACTCAGTTTCGGGATCAGGCGAGCGTCGCTAGTACCTGTCCCTCGGTCACGTTATCGCCGGGTTGTACACTGAAGGAAGTGACCGTACCGGCTACGGGTGCGGGTACTTCGGTGTTCATTTTCATGGCTTCTAGGGTCAGTATGGTTTCACCTTCTTTTACTGCGGTGCCGACCGGTACATCCAAACTCACCACTTTACCCGCTAGGGGGCTGGGTACCGGCTTGCCGGCGGCGGGGGGTTGTATCGGCGCGGGGGCTGCTACAGTCGGTGCGGCGGGTACCGGCACAGCTGCGGGTGTGGGCACCGGCACAACGCTCGGGGTTCCGGTTCCGAGTGTTTCCACGGTTACATCAAAGGTCTGTCCGGCTACGGTTATTCTGAGCTGTTTAGTCATAGTTGTATAGTGTGTTAAAAAAGGGGGTTTATCCGCGTAAGACGGTGTGAGAATTCATGATTGCCGTACGCCCGCTCTGTGCATAACTACTTTGCACCGGGGTGATGGATAAAATGTGCGCGTCATCGCCCACGGATACACGGACTGCTGCCGCAAGTACGGCTATTATTTCCGGGGTTACGGAAGCCATCGCCGCGCTGTAAATGTCGGCCGCGAGGGCAGCGATCTCCGCCGGAGTAGGCTCCGGGGTTGCCGCTGTCGATGTAGATGTTTTTGTCTGAAGCGTTTGTGCGGCAATTGTCTGCAATGTTTTTTTCTTAGCTTCCGCTTTTACTGCTACCGCTCCGGATACGGTGAGG
This sequence comes from uncultured Akkermansia sp., assembly GCA_964545935.1. Classification (GTDB taxonomy): domain Bacteria; phylum Verrucomicrobiota; class Verrucomicrobiia; order Verrucomicrobiales; family Akkermansiaceae; genus Akkermansia. The sequence goes on from CAZJIH010000066.1 coordinate 3,539, forward strand.
ACCAAACTTAAGAAACCTAAACAGAAGAAGACGACGAGCATGCCGGTTATTTGATAACTGACAGCCTCTAAGTCCAGATTGCCGATTTTGGCGAGGAAAAGGAATGCGTTCATAAAGGTATTACAATGGGATATTTCCGTGTTTTTTGGGAGGTCTCGATTCCCGTTTACTGAGCAGGATACGCAGCATGAGGGCAACCTTTGCGCGGGTCGCTCGCGGGTTGATGACTTCGGTGATTTGCCCGACCTCCGCCGCCGCGTACGGATTGTAAAATTTTTCGGTATAATTTTCGAGCAATTCGCGTCGTCGTGCGTCCCGCGTAGTGTCATCCGGTATGGCTTTCAATTCTTTCCCGTAAAGTATAGATATGGCGCCGGGGGCACCCATTACGGCTATCTCCGCGCAGGGCCACGCAAATACGGCATCGGCACCTAAATCTTTGCTGCACATAGCGATATACGCACCGCCGTATGCTTTGCGTAAGATTACGGTTACTTTCGGGACGGTGGCGGCTGAGTAAGCGAAGATCATTTTAGCGCCGTGGCGGATGATACCGCCGCGTTCCTGCTGTTTTCCGGGGAGGAATCCGGGTACATCTACCAAGTTGACAAGTGGGATGTTAAAGGCATCGCAGCACCGAATGAACCGCGCCGCCTTGTCGGAAGCATCGATGTCCAGGCACCCGGCTTTTACCGCCGGTTGATTGGCTATTATTCCTACCACAACCCCGCAAATCTTTGCGAATCCGACGATTACATTCTTTGCGAATCCGGCGTGTACCTCAAAGAAACTTCCTGCGTCGACCAAGCGTGCTATCACCTTCTGTACGTCTAAAGCAATGTTATTTGCTGCCGGTATGAGGTCGTTCATCTCGTCATCGTCGGCAATATTCGGCGGTTTACTGAGATCATGGGGGGGGTCTTGGGTGTTGTTGGAGGGCAGGTAGCTGAGCAGACGCTTGGCTATGTTCACCGCGTCTTCGTCACTCTGTGCCACAAAATGGGCATTGCCGGATACGGTCGCGTGCACGGCTGCCGAACCGATTTCGTCCATCGTGCATTGTTCGTAAGTGACTTGTTCGATAACTTTCGGTCCGGTGATGTACATTCCGGCTGCGCCGCCTCGGCGTATGATGATAAAGTCCGTGAGAGCCGGAGAATAGGCCGCACCGCCCGCGCACGGCCCGAGGATGAGTGAAATCTGCGGCACTACGCCGCTGGCTGCCACGTTGTTGTAAAAAACATGCGCGAATCCGGCAAGTGCCTCTACCCCTTCCTGCAAGCGCGCCCCCCCGGAGTCGTTAATCTGGATAATCGGTATACCTGCCTTGAGCGCATACTGTTGAGTATCACATATTTTCATGGCATGCATGTACCCCAAGGACCCACCCTGCGCCATGAAATCCGCCGATACCGCCGCCACCGGATGTCCGTCTACCAAACCGACTCCGGTCACTATTCCTTCCGCCGGAATATCCTTTTGTTGCATCCCGAAATTATTGCAATGGTGCCGCGTAAACATCCCGAATTCCGTAAACGAACCCTCATCAAATAAACTATCCAAACGCTCACGCGCCGTACTATCCCCGGCCGCATGCCGTTTCTCCGCTTTCTCCCTACCACCGGACAGCATAACCTTGCCCCGGCGTTCTTCTAACTCTCTCAATAATTTCGAATCTATTGCCATATCACCTCCCACGCCGCACGCCCAACAAGATAACCTCTCATCGACCCACAACGCGTCCCCGTTATTCTACCACACCTCCCCCACTATGTGAAGCCCGAATTTTCCTTTGCTCCGAAAAATCATGAAAAAAAACCGCGCAACGACAGCTGAACCGCTGACTACCGCACGCTCCGGAGAACACCATGGCGCGACTGCGGCGCGGATGGGGTGGGATTCGAACCCACGGAAGGTTTCCCTTCAACGGTTTTCAAGACCGTCGCATTCAACCACTCTGCCACCCATCCTTTCCTTACCCACTACACAATCTACCCCGCCGCGCATTTTACAATAATTTCCCCGGCTTGGCAAGCAGAATTTCTTCAAGCAATTAAAGCTTGACATTTCGGTGTACCGGCGGTAGATATATCGTATCCACACACACATCGCACATGAAATGGTCATATTTATTGGTAACGGGTAGCCTTGTACTATCCGGTTGCCGTGCTCCGCTTGATGAAACAGTTACATTTTTAGGTGAGCACGGAGTGGTGGTGCACCGAGGTGACACACCGAAACACCCCCCTGCCGCATCCCCTCGCCCCCCATCGCACACAGAGCGACTCCCCCTTGCAGCCCCCGCAAGCCCTAAATTGACGGAAAATCGTGTAGGGAAAGCGCTGGCGGAAGCCCGTTGTTTCAATGCACAGCCTCTCCCGGACGCTAGGTGCTATGTGTATGTGCAAGAACGCGTTAGTTCAGCGGATGCCATCATGCCCAAATTAGTAAAACTTTATCCGAAACTGCGACGCGACAACGTAGAACTCATCATTCTCTTTGATGAAACCGGTAGAAACGATGCCATTCAACTCCTGAAAAAATACAAAGCAAAATTTCCGGCACTCCTCGTCAAAGACACCTTCCACTTACCCGCCTTCAAGCTATCCCGCACGCTCCCCTACGTCACCTTTGTAACACCCGACGGCAAAATCGTGAAAAAAGGAGACGTATCACTCCTCAAACCTCTGAACCACTGAACCGCAGTCCCGCCGCGTTTCCCCTCCCCCCCGCCACATTTACGATTTTTGATTTTTGATTGATGATTTAAAAAGTTAGGCGCTTCCGTGGCGCTGAACCGCTGCCCTTCCACAGCACACCCCGTTGCCCACCCCCAATCCGCCCTGCCGCATTTACGATTTTTGATTTACGATTGACGATTTAAAAAGTTAGGCGCTTCCGTGGCGCAAGGATCGGGAGTTAGTTACGAAGCAAAGCCGGGAAGCACCGTGTGTGGTGGGGGGGGGGCTTGTTTCCGCGGAGGGACGCGCAACGGAGCGCGCACCTGTCTCAATCAAAAATCAAAAATCAAAAATGCGGCGGGGGGGGGGGAAGGCGTGGCGGGCACCGCGGCGGGGAGGTAGGAGCAGCGGTTCACTTATTGGCTTTTTATGTATTCTATTTCTTTTTTCAGTAATTTTCCCACTCGATGTTTAGCGATATACACTTGGGCAACGGATACACCTAACTTCCGGTGTACTTCCATCGGTTTCATCCCATGTATCACGTGGTAATCAAATATCTGAAATTGTTTTGGGGACACATTCATCTTTACGCGTTCCAGCGCAGCCACCATCACATTACGTTGCCATTCCTTATCCCACATATCATCAAAAGATTGTGACTCCGTATCGGCTATATTTTCTATCAACCCGCCCTCCTGATTCGTTTCATTGACCACATTTGCTGTATCTTTATTCCGCGCACGATATAGGTCATTGATGCGCCAACCCGTCACTTTCCTCAACCACGACTTAAATGACCCACGCTCCGGGTCATACGCATTCTTTCTCGTTTGTTTAGCTATCGTTAATATCACATCTTGCACCACATCCCATGCTTCATAATCCTTCAACCCGGCTTTTATTGCTACGGAATATATCGGACGCCAATAAGTTCGATAAAATTCATCCCAACTTTTACGATCCTGCCAATCTGCCAATCGTAAAATAAGACTACGTCGCGTACGGTCCACGAACTTTTCAAGTTCAGCTTCTTCCTGATCCTCCTCATCCTGTCTCTCATCCTCCCGCATGCCCCACATTCTACCATACCCTGCCAAAAAAGCAAGAATCAAAAATCAATTATGCCTAACTGTTCTCAACTGTCTCAATAAATTTTTCGAGAATCGTCGCAAAGCTAATTCCCATGCGTGTTACAGACGTTCTGCGTACCAAGGGTGCTTCAACCTCACACATGCATGGATTTAGTTCCCACGCATCGTTTCGGCTTTGCTTCTGCCCACCGTACCCGCGCAACTTCGACGCGCCTAACTGTTTGACCTCGTACGTCGTTCATCGTCCTTCCTTCTTTGTGACTGACTTCTTCCGTCGCGGGGATTTTTTGGTGGTTTTCGGTTTCCGTTTTTTTGGGGAAGCCGGGGTGGGTTTAGGGGTGGGGGGAGGTTGTTTTTGGGGTTCGGGGAGAGGGGGAGGTGCTTGGGGAGGGGGTGTCGGGGCGGGACGACGTTTTTTAAGGAGGAGGTAGGCGGAAAGGAGGAGGAGGGAACCGGTGAGGAGGAGGACGGAGGGGGCGACCCACAGGAATTTGGCTTTGTAGATGTGGCGTTGGTGAGGTTTTTGTGGGTGGATGAGGAGCGAGACTCGGCTGCCGTTGGGGAAACTGCGGTTATCTAAGTCCGGCAGGGTAGTATCTACGATAGGTCTACCGTACAAGGTGTAACGGAGGTGTGGGTGGAAGGCGGTGTCGCCGTCCCAAGGCATGTTGCCGTGGCGTAATTGTTCGAAGATGCTTTCGAAAGGGCGTTTACTCTCATCGACCACCGTAGCCGGGAGGACCTGCGCGTGTATCACGAACCAAGCGGAGAGTGCGAGAAGATAGAGTGCGTAACTTACACAGTACAAACCTGTAAAAAGGATAGCAACAATTGAAAGGGAACGGAGCGATATGATAGATACCCGCTTCGGATTTTTGCTTGCAGAATGACGGGTCATCGGGGGCGCAGGACACAGCGAGCGGCGAAACCGGCGAGGGGAGGGTTCGGGTTCACCGGGGTAGAGAGCGGGGAAAATTGACCGGCTTCGGCATGCAGGAGAGCAGCGAAGGCAACCATGGCGGCGTTATCCGTGGTGAGGGATGGGGGGGGGAGGAGGAGCCGCGCACCCAAGGCGTCGCACATCGAAGCGAGAGAGCGCCGCAGAGCGGAATTACACGATACGCCGCCGGAAACCGCCAGAGTACGGAGACCGGAACGGAGCAAGGCGCGTTTAGCTTTGCGGACGAGAACATCTGTGACGGCAGCCCGCACGCCGGCGCAGATATCGGAGAGGCATTGTGCATCCAGCTCGTGCGGATTGCCGGAAGGGGTAAGCTTGGGCAGCAGGTAAAGCACGGCGGTCTTCAGCCCCGAAAAAGAAAAATCGAAACTCGGGTCGTGCAACATGGGACGCGGCAGGTTGAAACGCGTCGGGTCGCCGGTTTCAGCCAAGCGATCAATTTCCGGGCCGCCCGGGTAGGGCAGGTCCAGCATCTTCGCTACCTTATCGTATGCCTCACCCGCAGCGTCATCCTGCGAACGCCCGAGGAGCTCGTACTCACCTAAAGCCTTCACTGTCAGGAGTAAACTATGTCCTCCGGAAACGACCAGAGCCACGTGGGGCGGAGGCAGGGGAGGGGGAAAATCGGCGTTGAGGAGGAAAGGGGAAAGGAGGTGGCCCTCCAGATGATTGACGGAAATGAAAGGTTTGCGAGCGGCGAGAGCCATAGCCTTAGCTGCGGAATGCCCCACCGACAAAGCCGCCACCAAGCCCGGACCGCCGGTGGCGGAGAAGACATCCACCTCGTGCACAGATACGGCAGCTTCATCCAGAGCCTGACGCAGTAAGAGCGGCAGCCGTCCGCTGTGGTTACGGGAAGCCAGCTCCGGAACGACTCCGCCGTATTGCCGGTGCAGAGGGATTTGCGATGAAATAACCGAAGAGAGCAGTTGCGCCGCACCGCCGGAGGGAGGAGCCTCCAGCAGGGCAACAGCTGTTTCATCGCAGCTGGACTCAATTCCCAGAACTCGCATTCTTCTTCGACTCCGTACGCTTTTTTTTGCGATTCAGGATAGGTTCCCCTTTGCCGAGGACAGCCGCTTCAGTCAAGACTACTTCTGAGATATTTTTATCACTCGGAACCGTGTACATGATATCCAGCATGAGCCTCTCGAAGATACTCCGCAGGGCACGGGCACCCGTACCGCGTTCGATAGCCATCCGTGCCATAGCACGCAGTGCCGCATCTTCGATGGATAGCTTTACACCGCTCATAGCCAATAACTTACTGAACTGTTTAGCCAAGGCATTTTTCGGTTTGGTGATGAGCTCCACGAGCTGCTCTTCCGTGAGGGTGGTCAAGGGTGCGAAAACCGGCAGACGACCGACCAATTCGGGAATCATACCGAAGAGGAAAAAATCTTCCGGGATGGCTTTTGCGAGGATTTCTTCCTCGGTATATTCTTTGGTATCGCGGTCTTCTTCGATAGAAGCGAAGCCCATGGTAGAAGAGCCGAGGCGTTTACGGATAATACCTTCGAGCCCGACGAAAGCACCGCCGCAGATAAAGAGGATGTTTTCCGTATTCACCCGAATATAATTTTCGTTCGGATGTTTGCGTCCCCCTTTCGGCGGTATGTTGCATTCCGTGCCTTCAATGATTTTCAGCAGAGCCTGCTGCACACCTTCGCCGCTTACATCGCGTGTAATGCTGACATTCTGGGTCTTACGTCCGATCTTGTCAAATTCATCCACGTAAATAATACCGCGTTCCGCTTTTGATACATCCATATCCGCCGCCTGTAACAATCGCAGCACGATATTTTCGACATCCTCGCCCACGTACCCCGCCTCCGTCAACGTCGTGGCATCCACAATACAAAAAGGTACATCGAGGATTTTTGCTAAAGTTTTAGCCAACAAAGTTTTACCGGAACCGGTACTACCTGCCATCAGGATGTTGCTCTTTTCGATCTCCGTGCCGTCGTCGTCGACCTTCTGACGCAGTCGGAGGTAGTGATTGTACACCGCTACGCACAGAATTTTTTTTGCATAATCCTGACCTATAACGTAGGCATCCAGCATTTTATGCAATTCGGCGGGTGTGGGTAATTTACTTTGGCTTCGGGTAAGGATTTCGAGCTCTCCGGAGCGGGAAGGCTTCTGCGAATACAGCTCCGGATGGGTTTTACCTATCAACTCTAGGATACGATCAGCCGCTATCTCACCTTTCGGTACAGTCTTGAACATGAGATAGTTAAGACGTTCCATGCACGGGAAGCAGATGGAAAGGCTATCCGGTAAATCGAGCATAGGGCGACCGTCGGATTCTTCGCCGCCGCAAAAAGCACAGGTTCTGTGAGATCGACGCTTCATTATTTTGATTCGGGTTTATGCGTCAGAATACGATCAACCAAACCATAGGCTAATGATTCTTCGGCAGTCATGTAATTATCGCGTTCCTGGTCTTTTCTGACGGTATCGAAATCCTTGCCGGTGTGACGCGCGAGGATGCCGGTGAGGCGTTTATCCAAGCTGAGCATGAAGTTGATGGTACGCTCTACATCCGCAGCCGTACCCTGAGCACCGCCGCGTACTTGGTGAATCATCACATGCGAATTCGGCAGACAAAAACGCTTACCCTTTGTCCCCGCCGAGAGTAAAACCGAAGCCATTGAAGCTGCTATGCCTATGCAATACGTATTGATGTCGCAGGAAACGAACTGCATCGTATCGTAGATAGCCAACCCAGCCGTTACCGCTCCACCCGGTGAATTGATGTAGAGATGAATATCTTTTTTAGGTTCAGTCATTTGTAAAAATAATAACTGAGCAATAACCGAATTAGCAACTAGGTCATCTATTTCAGTACCCAAAAATATCACCCGATCTATTAACAAACGGGAATATATGTCATACGCTCTCTCGCCCTGACTCGTTTTTTCAATAACGGTCGGTACGTAATAGCTGTTACTTGGTGTTTCCATGAGCGTGTAGTATACCACAAATTAACCACTTTTGGAAGTGTTATGAGTGACAACTCGCGTATTATGTCACAAAAAATCGCATCAACGAGAAGCGGAGCCGCAGTCCTGCCGCCCCGCCGCGATGCCCGCCGCGCCCGCCCCCCCGCCGCATTTTTGATTTTTGATTTTAGATTTAGGATTGAAATTCTAGCGCGCTCCGTTGCGCGTCCCTCCGCGGAACATGCCCTCCCGCACCACATGTGCTGCTTCTTGGCTTTGCGTCGTAACTAACTTCTGATCCTTGCGCCACGGAAGCGCCATTTCTCTTAAATCGTAAATCGTAAATCGCATATCAAAAATGGGGTCGGGGGGTAGGCAT
>CAZJIH010000067.1:0-11457 GCA_964545935.1 uncultured Akkermansia sp.
CTGGCACGGGCATCACCTAAACGAACGGCTAGGGTACGTTTGCCGGTGGTGGCATCCTCCGCACGATCGCGGATATTGTTAATTTCGATCAGGACGCAGGAGAGGAGACCGCAGATGATGCCCAGCATAAAAGCGGCCGCGTAAATAAGCTCGTATCCGGGTTGCCAACCGATCTGCACAAACACGGTACCGACCACGGCCACAAGCCCGAAAAACAGCAACACAAAGAGCTCTCCGAGACCATGGTACGCGATAGGGAAGGGCCCGCCTGTGTACGCGTATGAGCAGATTAGGCAGGGGATGCCGATGTACACGACATCGAAGCCGCGAGCCCGGATAAGCGGGATGGCAGCCAAGCACGCCAGGAACATAAAAAAGAGCCCCCAGAGCTTTACGGCAGACGCACGCATACGACCGCCGGCGGTGATACGCAGGGGACCCTGACGACGTTCGGTATCAGCGTGGTGCCCGGCATCCAGTGCGTCGTTGAAGAGGTTGCAGGATATCTGAATGCACATGCAGCTGAGAGCCGTAAACAAAGCGAGCGTGTAGTCTACATGGATACGCAGGGACGGGTAAAATGTCGCGAATTTATGAACGACCGTACAACCTGCCCACACTGCCACTAAACCGGCGGGTAAAGTTTTCGGACGGGTCGCTAAAAAAACGGAACGAAGAATATTCATTTTTTCTTAGGGAACTTACGTTTACCGCCTTGCGCTTCACGGAAGGGAGCAAAAAGTCGGTCGAGCCCACTGTTTTTAAGGAGCAAAGTCTGTTGCATCAGATAACCGAGCTTTCCCCCGGGCCAACCCCTCTGCGAAAACCAATCGAGATATTCCGTGGGGAGGTCGAACAACGGACACCCATCCGGCGGAAAAGCAGTGGGTCCGTACTTACCGAACGGCATAGTAACTCCGGCTATCTGCGCGAGCAGCTCACGCAGATCATCGGCATCGGGGATGTGTTCGGGCTCAGTCATTCCGTTGTTATTTTCCTGATGCTCCATCCGATGGTCTGACCCGCGAAGAGCGGTACCACACGCTGTCCGTATCCGCGATACTCATTCGGCACCGATTCCGGAGAATCGGTCAGTACGACTTTTTTGAACGGTGGGGAGAGGGAATAAATACGGCGGGCGTTATCAGATACAAAAGCCTGAAGATTCTCCGCGGCACCGTGCTTCGTGAAGAGAGCGGCGAGAGCCTGCAATGCTACCGGTGCGCTGAACACACCCGCCGCGCATCCGCAACTCTCCTTCTCGCGGCGCGGATGAGGGGCGGAATCACTGCCGAACATAACTCGTGGATGTCCGCTCAGAGCTGCCTGAAGTAAGGCATCTCGGTCCGAGGGACGTTTAGGTATCGGTTTACAGAAGAGATGCGGGCGCAGGACACCACCCAGCAGGTCATCCAACGTCAGGTATAGATGATGCAGCGTAATCGTGGCGCAGAGGTTTTCGTATTCATCGAGCAGGCGAAGGGCAGCAGCCGTTGTAATATGCTCCGTGCAAATGCGTAACTTCGGAAAATCTTCTGCCAAGCGGCGATAGACGGGCAGGAACTCCGCTTCACGGTCCGCCACAAATCCATGGCTTTCACCGTGTACGAGAAGCGGGATACCCATTTGTTCCATGCGAAGAAGAGTCGGGCGGTACTCCCGCAGGTGCCGTACCCCGGTTTCGCTGTTCGTGGTAATACCGGCCGGGTAAAGTTTGATGCCGAAAAATCCCGGGATACCGCGTGCCGCTTCGAGCTCCGCTTCGCTGTAGTCGCGAAAAAACAGCGTCATGAGCGGAGCAAAAGTTTCTCCGCGTACCGCCTCCGTTACTTGCCGCGTATATTCCCGCAGCTTAGTTGCATCCGTCACCGGTGGTACGAGATTCGGCATGATCACAGCCCCGGCAAAGGCACCCGCGCTCAGCGGTGCCACCAAACGAAGCATCCGCCCATCGCGGATGTGCAGATGCATGTCCAGCGGTTTCGTTAATTCTATCTCCATACCCGCATGTTATTCCGTCGGGGTACACGGAGCAACGGATATACGAACCCTGAGTGTAGCATGTTTCCCGCGTTGGGAACAGACGCCGTAGATAGAATCCACATGAAATCCGGGGGCGTCGTCGCAGTGCAGCGGTTGCCCTTTGAAAGCAAAAGCCGAGCCGCTCAAAGGTAATGAAGACCCGGTAGATTCGTGAAGGCGACGCGCTGTGTCGGCATCGGCTGCGAGGATGATGGATGAGTTATCGCGGATAATCTGCGGGGCACAACCGCCCAGCATCCCCGGAGGAAAATCGATGTTGTAGACAGTAGCACCATCGGGCAGGGTCGTCGACTGTACGGGTAAGAACGAGAGAATCGGGGAACCGATAAAGGGGGCTACATTCTCGGAGAATTGCTTCCATCCTTCATCCAATCCTTTTTGATCGCGTACGGCTATCTGTATCCCACCACCCTGTGCCTCGATTATTTCTGTCTCTCCGGACGCGACATCCTGCGCATTCGGAATTTCCTGCTTTTCGGCAGTGACAACAACGGTGAAGGGAGCCGATAATTCGGCAAAAATCTTGTCCAATCCCGCTGCCACACCCTCGTACTCTGTGCGATTGAGTCGGATGTCCGGTGCTCCGGTAAGATCCACGGAATCCTCGTCCCAATCACGCATCAAGAAACATCCCTCCGAAATATCGGCGATGGCACCGACCAACTTTTGCAGGTTAAGCTGCGGTAAGTGTGATGGGCAGGAAGTGGACTCCGCGTAGAACCAAGTGTTCGGAGCAGCCGCCAAGTCGAGGTGTCTGAGTTCTCCCGGCGCGTAAACATCCTCCGTGTCCGCCGCGAGCTCCGCCCATACATCGTTTCCCTCTCTCCATACCTGCAGACTGCAATCACTCGCCAACTCTCCTCCGATAGTAGTGAACTGCCTGTACACTTCATCCACTCCGGCGGCAGCTGCCGTAAACTGCTTCGCCTCTTGAGGAAAGCGCTGAGCCATCGCGCTGAAAACAGACCGGTACAGGTCGAGACCGAGTTCGCCGCCTAAAAACATCTCCGCACTCTTCTTCACGGAAAACACGTCGTTTTGCCAATCCTTCGGTATGTAGGCAGTCGCAATCACGGAATCTACGTGCGCATCCATGCCATCCGCCATCGGGGATGCCGCCATACTCGTTTCTATGGATGTCGGAAATTGAATCTGTTCCGGTTTTCCGCAAATAACAATTCTCGCAATTCCTTTTTCTACTTTGGTGAGCAGGTAAATGTATCGATTGTCCAGTGCTTTGTGAAGGCGAGCTTCATCGAGCTGCACGCTGTTGACATCCTTCACATCCTCCATATTCGAGCGCAGATTTTCTACTGATGCTTTTATCAAATCGAACACACTAATTTTGACCCCGGAATACCCTTGTACCGTAACTTTTTGAGCACCATCCGGGAGACATTGAAATCTGCGGTAGAGGGACGCGCATACTCGGTTAACAAATTGCTTTTCCTTTCCGGGTTTTGCCGTAAGTACCGCGTGGATTACGGGGACGCTCCCCTTCTCTAACGTCTGATAAAAAAACTCCGTTTTTTCCTGACGGAACTTCGCGAGTTGTTCCTTCACGAGTTGTTTCTTTGCGGTATCTTTTACCTCGGTGCTGCCGGGTACCGGTTCGATCAGGGCGCTGAAAAGCATCCCGTCCCCCCCGGAGACCGGAGCAAAAGTTGTGAGAGCATCCGAGTAACCCTTTACCGCCTGCGCACTCCCTTTTCCTATACACACCGCCGCACTGTCCACGCCTTCTGCTTTCGGGCTGAATTCCTCCGGCACCCTTATCGCCAGCATCCCCTCCGCGTCCGCGGGCAATTCCGCCAACGCAGGTATAGCCTTAGCCCGCGCTTCGATATTGCGCTCAGCTACGGCTGCCGGCTCCGCCAGCTTCGCGAATATCTCCGCCGGCTGCTCCCCGTAAACTGAACTGGCTGCACCGATTACCGCTAGGGCAGCTACTCCGATCCAAAGTCTCATCTTTTTCATCACCTTATTCTACCGTGCGCACTCCCTTTTGTAAAGCGTAAATTCGAAAAAATTATCAATTTCAAAAAGTATTGCGAAATGGTACCGCATGTGGTAGAGTAGGGGAGTGAGAACGGTAATTTATCAACTGTTTGTAAGGCATTTCGGAGCAGATGAAAGGGACTGCGGCAAGTTCAACAAGGTGAATGACCGTGCGCTCGAAAAATTAGCGGAGATGGGAATAACGCATCTCTGGTTGACCGGAGTGCTGCGGCACGCGACGTCGACAAGCTACGCGGGATTACCGGCACACCCGGCGTGTGTGGTTAAGGGTAAAGCCGGAAGCCCTTACGCTGTAACGGATTATTTTGATGTAGACCCGGACTTGGCTGTTCAACCGGAGGCTCGTTTAGATGAATTCCGAGAATTAGTGGCACGCGTACGCAAATGGGGGATGGTACCGATGATGGACTTTGTGCCGAATCATGTATCGCGATGTTACAGCTCTGTTTCAGCACCGGAATCAGACTTCGGAAAACAGGATAGAACAGACGTGTTTTTCGATCGTAACAACTCCTTTTATTACCTCGAGCGCGGGGGGAGTGACGGACGTATGATGCTGCCCGACGGTGAGTTTATGCCGGAGCGGGGACATGGTCGCGTAACGGGTAACAATGCGGCGACGTGGACTCCGTCGGTGAATGATTGGTACGAAACAGTAAAGTTAAATTACGGTTTCGATTATCGTCAGGGAGCGGCAGGTGCGGAATCCTTGCCCGGGTTGTCGGCAAAGCGCGAGGAGTTACCTCGTACGTGGTTGCTCATGGACGCAATACTGGCTTGGTGGCAAAATTTAGGCATAGGTGGTTTTCGTTGCGATATGGCACACATGGTACCTTTGCCTTTCTGGCGCCGGGAAATTGCTCAGGCTCGTATGCGACAAAATGTTTTTTTTGTGGCGGAAGCGTACAATGATAACATGAAAACGGTAGACGGGGATGTGCTCCCGGCTTTACTTTCCGCGGGTTTTGACGCTGTATACGATGCCGAGGCATATCATGGGCTGAGGGAGTTGTATGAAGGGACTGCTTGGGCAAATGACCTAGATGAACACCACCGCCCGGAAAATCCGCTCTTTGTTCACGGCGTGCGTTACGTGGAAAATCATGATGAGCCGCGCCTAGCTTCCCCCCTCTACTGGAACAACCGAGGCGAGCAAGCGGCTCGCGCTCTCATGGTAGCGCAGTACGCAACCTCATGCGGACCAATCCTCTTCTATAACGGACAGGAAACTGCCGAGCGTGCTGATACCCCCTGCGAATTCGGCGGAAATAACGGCCGTACTTCAATCTTTGATTACACAACTCTCCCGCGTTTCTCCCTCTGGTATAACAACGGAAAATGCGACGCGGCGCAACTGCCGACTCCGCTGCGAGAGTTGCGGGATTTTTGCTGTCGCCTCCTCCGCCTCCTCCGTCTGCCGGTCTTTGCAAATGGTTCATTTTACGGCCTTAACTGGGCTAATAAACAAACGGTACCTTTCGGACGCTGCGACGGTGAAACGAGCTCCGGTCACTACGTCTACGCTTTCCTACGCCACGACTCCGCATCGCGCTCAGCTGCCCTCGTGGTCTGTAACTTCCTGCCGGATAAGGATGTTCACGTATGCGTCCGTATCCCGCAAAATGCCTGTGATTGGGCTCGCCGTCACAACGATAACTTTTGCTTCAGCGACCTGCTTACCCCGGCAAATAAACCGATCCGCCTTTCTCACGATACCTTGCTCAACGATGGTATCCCATTGGATATTCGCGCCGGAGACGCGCGTATCCTAGCTTGGGAATGATCCGCAACTGTCGACCTAAAAGGAGGATTTGAGGTAAATGCTGTGCGGAGGGTGAATCCGGGCTGCCGTGAGATTGATACATCTATGGTATGCGAGACGCGTGGAAACCGCACAGAGAGTGGCATAGCAGTTATTATCATCGAGTTTTTCAGGATAGGTATGGCTCATGGTGCACAGAGGAAAATTTTTTTAATGATGACACAAATTGTGCTTGTCAAAATCAAAAGGGTATGGCACAATGGGAAGCATGCTGGAACCGAGCTCCGCAGATGGCATGAGGGACAATTTAGCCGTAAGTACTATGGATATTGTACGGCTATTTGTTGAGTTTGCTGAAAAGGCTTCTGTGACACATCTGAGTAAGGATGGTATAATCAGTGCGTTTCGCGAGGTGATACGCATAGGGATAACCGGATTAGAAGCACAGGAACGAAGTGTTACATTTGAGGTCGCGGTCAAGGAAAGTTTACAAGCGCGGCGACACAGACGTCCCAGCACCTTATCAGACCTACGTTCCTACACCAGTCGTATGCTTAGATGTAAAGAATTTCGCATCAAGTATTTACGCAATATTGACGTAGACGATTGTCACGAGATGCTACACAGGCAATTCGGGCATAGTCCGCATGTATTTCGCAAAGCCAAGACCATACTGCACAGCATATTCGGGTATGGGATAAGGCGAGGGTGGTGCAGCAATAATCCGGTCATAGCGATAGACTGTCCGCCTATACACGAAGAGCGGATACGTCCGTTGAGCGGGGTACAGATTCGTTCTATACTTCGTTGTTGTCAGGATGAGGATTTACTGTGTCTTTTACCGTCTGTGCTGTTGATGTTGTACTGCGGGATACGCCCGGGGGAGGTAAGGCGTTTACGTTGGCGGGATGTAGATAGGCGGGAGAAAGTAGTATACGTAGAGGGATATGCCAGCAAGACCGGGGGACCACGCGCGGTACCTTTACGCGGACGGGCACTGGAATTGCTCAACTACCGGAGGTCACCGGATGAATTGATAGCTCCGCGAAATTGGACACGACTGTGGAAGCGTCTGCGTACGCGAGCGGGTATCAAACGGTGGCAGCGGGATGTGATGCGTCATACCTTCGCGTCTTATCACCTAAAGCGTTTTCACAATCTCGTCCAATTACAGGAAGAGATGGGGCATCGCGATAGCAATTTGCTACGCACGCGTTACCTGAATGTGCGGCACGTATCAACTTCTACGGCACGACGTTTTTTCGGTTAATTTTGCGTAGGAGGTGAGCAAAGTTCGTAGGCACCGCCCGGAGATGGCGAGATGCGGCGTTGAATCTGCAGGCGCATGAGTTGAGGGGTGAGAACACCGGCGGGGAGACCGAGAGCCGCGCATAGGGCATCGAGTGTACGATGACCGGCTGCGATAGCCGCTAGGATAGGTTCTTCTTCATCCGGGGAAGATTCGGTGTTAGGGAAGAGGCGGAGTTGTTGTTGTTGACTGTGTTCCCAGCCCATATCGCTGATGATATCGGCGGCGGCGGTACAGAGCGAGGCACCGTCGCGGATGAGTTTATGGCAACCGGCGGATGCGGAGGTATTGATAGGCCCGGGTACGGCAAAAACAGATTTTCCCATATCGGCGGCAAGACCGGCCGTATGCAGAGACCCGCTGCGATTAGAAGCTTCTACTACGAGGGTAGCCTGAGCCCAAGCGGCAACGATACGATTACGTTGCGGAAAACTTGTACGGGAAGGACGCATATTCATAGGGAATTCACTTACAACCGCTCCGTGTCCATCCGCTATCCTTTCCGCTAAACGTACATTTTCCGGCGGAAAGAAAGCAGCGAGACCTCCCCCCAGCACTGCTACGGTTCGTCCGTCGGCATCCAGGGCTCCCAGGTGTGCGGATGTATCGATGCCGCGCGCCATACCGGAGATAATGCAGCAACCGGCCATATCCGCTAAGTCACGACTGATACTGCGGCCGCAATTCAGACCGTACGGCGAAGCTAAACGGGTACCGACTACGGCTACCGCGCGTTGAGCATCTTCCTGTAACCAATTTCCGATGTAGTAGAGGACGACCGGCGGGTCACTCATCCTGCGCAAAACCATCGGGTAGTCATCGTCTAAAATGGTAGTAATACCGACATTGTTTTTTTGAGCGCATTCTAATTCTGCCTGTACGCGCGTGCAATGTCGCCAATCTGCGATAGTGGCAGCCAATTTATCGCCGATACGTTGAACTTGGCTGAGCATATTTGCCGGAGCGGCTAACACCAAATCCGCGGAACCGAAGACATCGAGCAGGGAACGAATACGTACGGAACCTAATCCCGGGATAAGGTTAAGCGTTATGAGAGCTTCTCGTGCGGTAAGTTCCATTTAACGCGGATAAGTCGTAAAGTCTAATCCGATGTCCATAGCCGGGGCAGAATGTGTAATACAACCGAAACTTATAAAGTCTACACCGCTTTCGGCAGCTGCCGGTGCAGACGACAAAGTAAGACCTCCGCTTGCTTCAAAGAAGGGTTTGACCGTAGGGCCACGCATTTCAACCGCTCGGTGCATCTGTTCCGGACTCATGTTATCCAACAGAATATAGTCTACACCTTCGAGTTTAAGGAAAGTCGCTACCTGTTCTAAGGTATCCGCTTCAAGTTCTACTTCAACTTTCGGACGTTCCGCTTTTAGTTTACGGATGCATGCCTGCAGGTGCTCGGTATCTCCGTTGGTCATGAGATGATTATCTTTAACCATAGCCCTATCGTAAAGACCGAGGCGGTGATTTGTACCGCCGCCGTGAAGTACGGCTGCTTTTTCCGACAAACGGTAACCGGGAGTTGTTTTACGGGTATCGAGTAATTTGCAGCCCGTGTGTGCTATAGCTTGCACATAAAGGTGTGTCATTGTGGCAATTCCGGAGAGATGCTGAATAAAGTTCAAAGCAGTACGCTCTGCTCCGAGTATAGATCCGGCGGCTCCGCGTACTACCATAATGACTGCTTCGGGTGATACTTCGTCTCCGTCATGCAGGCGGACATCTACTTTAAGGGAGGGGTCTACCGTACGGAATACCTGAGCCGCTATTTCGACTCCGGAAAGTATACCGCGTTTTCTCGGACGCATCATTGCCTGAGCCTGTAAACCCTCCGGCACAAAATAGAGGGAAGTAACATCTCCGCTGCCGAAATCCTCCCGCAGTGCCATGCGTATCAATTCATTTCTGTTATCGGAAATATCCGGTTCTTCCATGCACTCTATTATATCCTTTCGGTGTTTCTACTGCAAGCAAAACCGTTCGTACATACCGCATCTACCCGGAAAATTTTAAGAAAACATACCGGGAACCATAACCTTGTTCACCGGGTATTCAGTTTTTTGTACAGCGTAAAGAGGTGTGAAATACGGGACGCATCATCCGTAAATCGGCGACCGTAGGCAGAGTCAACGGCTGTGTCCAGTTCCCCGTGTGCACGGCGGAGGTCAACGGGCATGAGGAGAGGGTTGTAGAGTTCGGCAAGGGTACTATCAGGGTAGTCGGCGCGTGTAGCAAGTATAATTCGGGCTAATGCTTCGATTTGTGCGCGTTGGGTGTCCGAAGGTGTCGGCCACGGGAAATTATTGTAGACGATAGAAGCGGAGTAACCGATACTTGAACCGAGGTACCCGGTAACCGTACGGGTCCACACCATGTGCATAGCGGAGGTAAGGATACCGAAGTGGTAGACGGTAGCCTCCGGGATGAGGAGAAGCGTGTTACCGGCAATTGTTTCAGCGTCGGAAAAGGCCATAGGGATGTATTCGCGGCGTTCCGAGGAGACACACGGGATGGTGAGGTAATTGCACCGAGGTTGTCTGATTTCCTGGAAGAGGGCCGGAGAATCGGCACACATACGCGTTGATTTCTTGGAACTTTTGAGACGGAATATCTTAATACGTTCGAGACGTTGCGCGACGAGCGGTACGGAACGTAAAACTTCTTCCGGCACTTCTGCGAGCCATAAACAATAACGTTTTTCCCCGTTGATAAAATTTTCTGCGCCGATAAACGGACGAATAAAGGAAGCGGCTCGTGGTTCACGCGCAATAAAGTCACTGTACTCTTCGGGATCTAGGAGAAGATTTCCCTGATCGGTCGGTTGACTACCTTTGAGCATACGCGGTGCATCGCGGCAGAGAGGTGAACGTCGCCCGGCAATAAAAGCGTAAGGTGCATCCAGCAGATATTCATTGATATGCCCGACATGCTGAATTTGTCCTTTTTCATTGAAAATGCGGAGAGGTTTGTGAGCGGGTGAACAATTGAAACCGATGATAACGCAGTAAACGGCGGCCGTGTTCTCAGATTCACTCGACCATTTGAACGTACGATAAGCAAAATTTATGCGACACCCTTTTTCTGATATGAGATATTTCCAAAGAATAGCGGCTTGTTCACCCTGAACGATAGAATCGGTAGAAACGAAAGCAGAGTGGGTAGTCGGAGATATCTGCATGAGATCAGCCGCCTTTTTGAACCAGCAGCACGCATAGTCCAAAAGCCCCGTTCGCATAGCGTTGCCCCACACCCGCCTGATATCCGTTTTTTGCTCACGCGATTGATGGGTATACCCCACGAAAGGTGGGTTGCTGATGATGTAGTCGATGTGTCGCGTAGGTATATTTCCTAACCAATCAACCGCAAGGGCATTGGCTTTGCGTATATTACCGCAGGCTTCAACCGAAAAAAAATTATTATGAAGGTTACATTTTGATTTATTTCGGGATTTTCTTTGCATTTGCGCAGAGGCTATCCATAGAGCGGTTTCGGCAACTGCTACGGCAAAATCGTCTATTTCTATACCGTAAAATTGGTTGACGGAAACGAGGGAGTCGCGTTCGATCCGCTCACCGGCTAAATGGCGTAAAGCTGCATTTTCAAGACGTCGTAAGGAGATAAATGTCTCAGTAAGGAAGTTACCGGAACCGCATGCGGGGTCCAAGAAGGTGAGAGATGCCAGTTTTTTGCAAAAATTTTTCAGATACTTTATGCGGGCATTTCCGGAATTTTTTGTATTTACGAGGATGGAGGCAAATTCAGCTTTTAAGTCATCCAGGAACAATGGGTCAATGATTTTATGGATATTGCGTACGGACGTGTAGTGCATACCGCCGGAGCGTCTGGTTTTCGGGTTGATTGTATTTTCGAAGAGTTCACCGAATACGGTAGGAGAAATACATGCCCAATTGAAACCGGCGGCGGCTTCATCCGTGATAAGGGAACAGAGTTTATCGTTGAACGGGGGCATGGAATCCCTCTCCGCTCCCGCAAATAATCCGCCGGGGATATATCGGAAAGCGAGGAGAACCGGGTCGGAGGGAGTCCGTTGCTCCGGCGGTAAATTAAGAGCGCAGAAGAGACGGAACAAGTCGGAACGCATTTCGGACGGGGTAGATGCGTGCTGCAGATAATTTAAGAATTGTCTCTTGTTAAAGATGCCGGAATCTTCCGCATACAAACAAAAAACCAATCGTACGCAGAAGCGATTGAGCATTTGAGGTACAGAATATTCGGTCGACAGCTCACATTGCTCCGACAGCGTGTTGTAGATTTTACCGATAATCTTCCACGCACGCATCGATACCGT
>CAZJIH010000068.1:0-11420 GCA_964545935.1 uncultured Akkermansia sp.
CGAGCACAAGGAGATGCCGACATAAATAAGACGGCGCATGGAGCCGATCTAAAACACGGCAACAACATAGAATTAGCGAGGCAGATGGCAGAGCTGCTGACAGGGGGAGGCGAGGCGGGATTCAAATGTTCGCCGTACGCCGCCAAAAAGGTGTCGGAACGCCGTGGGGTAGAGGTGCCGTTTTCAGAGCGTACAATATACAACTATGTATATAACAACGTGTTAGGAGTGACAGCCTCGCGGCTTGTGCAGGGAGCGAAGGCGGCACTGCCGGTACATACAGAGAGAGTAACGCGATTTGAGATCATACTTCTTCTGCCAAATGGAGGGGAGCCGGGAGAGAGTCCCGGTGCAAAACCGCAAAAGTGAAGTAACAGCACGCCCTCTGCGGCACACGGGGGTGTCCCCGCGTCGGACGCTGCGGCGGCAGTGCGCCTGCCTTCTGCTGCACGCTTTTTGGGGGGAGAGGGGAAGGATACCGACAGACCGTCTCTGAGTATCTAACAAATGCGCACGGCACTCTACATAGCTCGAAGCATATTCCTAATGGAGGGAACAACTTTTGATGGATAAAGTAATAATAATCAGTAAGTTAAGATCATGATGTCGCAGAGGGTCAAAAGTTTTATTCTAACGGGATAGAATCCCGAATTCAATTTTCTGTCATGTGGTGCATTTCTCCTTGCGATGCACAGATGGCTCGACGGCAAAAAGAATTTCATTGTCGGCGTTGTCGTGGACAAGAACAACACGGTGGTTTCCATTATTCGCACGAAATCAAAAAACTACGCGGACAACAAGCGCAACGGCAAGCTGCTCTACAAAAGCAAATAAAAGCAAGACGCCACGGATACTCATGACCGCCCTCCGTTGCGGCAGATAGCAGGAGCATCCCCCCGCCGCCGGGAATGAAGGCACCCGGGTTTCCCCGAGCTCACGTCCATTCAACCACACCCCCGCCCCCAAGTCAACACCTTTCCGAAAAAAACACACACAAAAAAGAAATTTGACCCCCCCTTCTCCATCACTATTTTTCCAAAAATTTCCAAAAATCACACTTTTTTTACACCCCAAAACCCGGCACAAAATTAGCACAAACAACACAATACATTAAAAATCAGGCATAAAAGTCCTCGCCCCATCAGCTGTCCCGCTGCAAGTGTCCTCCTCAACGCTACGTTTTTGATTTTCGCAATTTTTTTGTGAGAGGGAAATTTGGACTTCACATAGTAGGGGATATGTGGTAGAATGCGGGGACGCGTTGCAGGTCAATGGGAGTTTTTTGTTATGCGTGCGGCGCACAAGAAGATATGGCAATAGACACGAAATTATTGAGAGAGTTAGAAGAACGCCGGGGCAAGGTCATGTTGTCCGGTGGTAGGGAGAAAGCGGAGAAACGGCACGCGGTCGGGGATAGTACGGCGCGCGAGCGGTTAGACAGTTTGTTCGATGAGGGTTCTTTTACGGAATTCGGGATGTTTACGCGGCACCATTGCAATAATTTCGGGATGCAACAAAAGGATATTCCGGCGGAAGGAATAGTGACCGGAGTCGGTTTGGTAGACGGACATCCGGTGGCGGCGGTATCGGCGGATTTCATGGCGCAGGGTGGGTCCTTGGGGTACATGCATGCCATGAAAATATGTGATACTCAACAGTATGCGCTCAAGGCAGGTATACCGATTATCCAGATTAACGACTCCGGGGGGGCGCGCTTGCAGGAAGGGGTAGAGGCACTTGCCGGATTCGCGCATGTTTTTTACAACAACGTGGCAGCCAGCGGCGTAGTGCCGCAGATTTCACTCATCCTCGGGCCGTGCGCGGGCGGTGCGGCCTATTCTCCGGCTCTCACGGACTTTATCATCATACGCCGAGGCGGCGCAGCCGGAATGTACATCACCGGACCGAAAGTTATCGAACAAGTCACTTACGAACAATGCACGATGGACGAAATCGGTTCGGCAGCCGTGCACGCGACCGTATCCGGCAATGCCCATTTTGTGGCACAGAGTGACGAAGACGCGGTGAACATAGCCAAGCGTCTGCTCAGCTACCTGCCCTCCAACAACACCCAAGACCCCCCCCATGATCTCAGTAAACCGCCGAATATTGCCGACGATGACGAGATGAACGACCTCATACCGGCAGCAAATAACATTGCTTTAGACGTACAGAAGGTGATAGCACGCTTGGTCGACGCAGGAAGTTTCTTTGAGGTACACGCCGGATTCGCAAAGAATGTAATCGTCGGATTCGCAAAGATTTGCGGGGTTGTGGTAGGAATAATAGCCAATCAACCGGCGGTAAAAGCCGGGTGCCTGGACATCGATGCTTCCGACAAGGCGGCGCGGTTCATTCGGTGCTGCGATGCCTTTAACATCCCACTTGTCAACTTGGTAGATGTACCCGGATTCCTCCCCGGAAAACAGCAGGAACGCGGCGGTATCATCCGCCACGGCGCTAAAATGATCTTCGCTTACTCAGCCGCCACCGTCCCGAAAGTAACCGTAATCTTACGCAAAGCATACGGCGGTGCGTATATCGCTATGTGCAGCAAAGATTTAGGTGCCGATGCCGTATTTGCGTGGCCCTGCGCGGAGATAGCCGTAATGGGTGCCCCCGGCGCCATATCTATACTTTACGGGAAAGAATTGAAAGCCATACCGGATGACACTACGCGGGACGCACGACGACGCGAATTGCTCGAAAATTATACCGAAAAATTTTACAATCCGTACGCGGCGGCGGAGGTCGGGCAAATCACCGAAGTCATCAACCCGCGAGCGACCCGCGCAAAGGTTGCCCTCATGCTGCGTATCCTGCTCAGTAAACGGGAATCGAGACCTCCCAAAAAACACGGAAATATCCCATTGTAATACCTTTATGAACGCATTCCTTTTCCTCGCCAAAATCGGCAATCTGGACTTAGAGGCTGTCAGTTATCAAATAACCGGCATGCTCGTCGTCTTCTTCTGTTTAGGTTTCTTAAGTTTGGTCCTCACCGTATCCGGAGCGGTAGCAGTAAAAGCGGAAGCTAAGAAAAAAACATTGCAGACAATTGCCGCACAAACGCTTCAGACAAAAACATCTACATCGACAGCGGCAACCCCGGAGCCTACTCCGGCGGAGATCGCTGCCCTCGCGGCCGACATTTACAGCGCGGCGATGGCTTCCGTAACCCCGGAAATAATAGCCGTACTTGCGGCAGCAGTCCGTGTATCCGTGGGCGATGACGCGCACATTTTATCCATCACCCCGGTGCAAAGTAGTTATGCACAGAGCGGGCGTACGGCAATCATGAATTCTCACACCGTCTTACGCGGATAAACCCCCTTTTTTAACACACTATACAACTATGACTAAACAGCTCAGAATAACCGTAGCCGGACAGACCTTTGATGTAACCGTGGAAACACTCGGAACCGGAACCCCGAGCGTTGTGCCGGTGCCCACACCCGCAGCTGTGCCGGTACCCGCCGCACCGACTGTAGCAGCCCCCGCGCCGATACAACCCCCCGCCGCCGGCAAGCCGGTACCCAGCCCCCTAGCGGGTAAAGTGGTGAGTTTGGATGTACCGGTCGGCACCGCAGTAAAAGAAGGTGAAACCATACTGACCCTAGAAGCCATGAAAATGAACACCGAAGTACCCGCACCCGTAGCCGGTACGGTCACTTCCTTCAGTGTACAACCCGGCGATAACGTGACCGAGGGACAGGTACTAGCGACGCTCGCCTGATCCCGAAACTGAGTACGCTCAGTTTCCTCCTATCCGTACTCCTATCCTTTTCTCTTGATATGGAAGACCTTATAACTTCATTCGCAAACTTTATCTCCGGCATGGGTATCTTTGCTATGACTTGGCAAATGTACGTCATGTGGGCAGTTGTCGTTGTTCTCCTATTTTTCGGGGTAGTCAAGCAATTCGAACCGCTTCTGTTGGTTCCCATAGCCTTCGGTGCCTTGATAGCCAATATCCCGGACAATGGGATGGTGATAACCCAAGCGCAGCGTCAGATTGTCTCTATCTCTAAGGACAACAAGACGGAAGTCAATCAGATTACCGATGTCGGCTTTATAAGCGGCACTGCGGCTCCTTACGCCGATGAGGCTCCGGTCATGCAGGATACCTCGGGAATGTCCCCCGAAGAGCGTGAAAAATACGAAAAAGCGATGGAGGAACCGATGGTGGTATCGCCGGTGGTAAAGGACGGGAAACCGGTGAAGGGAGTCGTGCAGGTTACCGGTCAAAAACCGAAAAAATTCATGATAATCGGGTTTAATTCCGGTCTTTTTGACTTTATAGGCCAAGGTATTAAGTGCGAAATTTTCCCGGCATTAATTTTCATGGGGGTGGGAGCGTTGACTGATTTCGGGCCCTTGCTCGCTTCCCCGAAAGCTTTGTTGCTGGGGGCAGCGGCGCAGGGAGGTGTCGCCTTCACCTTCCTAGCGGCTATGGCTCTCGGTTTCTCCAAGGGCGAAGCCTCCGCTATCGGAATTATCGGAGGAGCGGACGGCCCGACGTCGATTTTCCTCGCGAGTAAATTGGCACCGCACCTGCTGGGTGCCATCGCCGTGGCTGCTTACACCTACATGGCTCTCGTGCCGTTGATTCAACCGCCGTTTATGAAGCTGTGTACCACCGAAAAACAACGAAAAATTAAAATGAAAAGTTTACGGCAGGTCTCGCGCGGTGAAAAACTTTTTTTCTGTTTTGTTGTCACTATCATAACCATTCTCATTTGCCCGGATGCGTCACCTTTGCTCGGTATGTTGATGCTCGGCAACTTTATACGCGAGTGTAAAGTTACGGAACGCTTGGTTTCCTGCGCCCAAAATGAGCTCATGAATATCACGACTATCCTGCTCGGTGTGTCTGTGGGGCTTACCATGCAGGGCGGTCGCTTCTTGCAGGTGGAAACTCTGCTGATTATTTGCCTGGGGGTAGTCGCTTTTGCCGTAGCTACGATTTGTGGTTTACTCTGCGCTCAGGTGATGAATCTTATTCCCGGCTGGAGTAAAAATCCCATCAATCCGCTTATCGGCTCCGCCGGTGTCTCCGCTGTACCTATGGCCGCTCGTGTCTCGCACAACGTAGGTCAACAGGCTGACCGTACCAATTTCCTGCTCATGCACGCCATGGGACCGAATGTCGCCGGCGTCATCGGAACAGCTGTTATCGCCGGATACTATATCACAACGCTTTGACCGCAGCCCCGCTGCTTTCCTCCTCGTAAGTACCCTTCGGGATGTGCGGTGAGCATCGATTCGGCTTTGTGCTCAATCAAACCCGCATTTACCTGCATCGAGATCATTGCTCGGTATAAGGTTGCTGACTTTTCGGAGCAGATATTATATGATTTACGCTTGCAAGTGGTTGAGTGAAGGGGTATAGTATGTGGGTATGGCTGTGTTGCAGAATACGATAGCAATTATATTTGATTTTGATAAAACGTTGAGTCCGCATAATATGCAGGAGGATACGATTTTTCCGGAATTCGGAATCGATGCGAAGAAATTTTGGGATAAGTGTAATGAGCGAAGTATGAGGGAGGGGTGGGATGGTGAGTTATGTTATCTGAAGGAGCTGTTAGATGTGTTACGAGTGGATAGTGTAAGTAATGAACGTTTAGGAGAACTCGGAAAAAAGTTAGTATTTTTTCGTGGTATACCCGATTTTTTTGAAGAATTGCCGGTGAGGTGTTTGGATGCATCTCATAAACAAGCCGGTATACATATCGAATTTTATATCGTATCGAGCGGATTGAAAGCGATAATAGATGGGTCGGTGATACGTCCGTATATGAGAGAAGTTTTCGGATGTGAATTCAGTGAAAAGGAAGGTCGTATCGATTTTCCTAAACGTGTGTTGTCGCATACGACTAAAACACAATTTTTATTTCGTATAAACAAAGGAATGTTAAAGTATTCCGAAGATGTCAATGATCACATGGACGCAGAGTTAAGGCCTATTCCGTTTTCGAATATGATCTATGTAGGTGACGGGCCGACGGATGTGCCGTGTTTCACGGTAATGCGTCACCAAGGCGGCTATTCCATAGCGGTGTATGACCCGGACGATGAAACGCGCCAAAGTTTTCGTAAAGGATATAGTTTGAAAACAGATCAACAACGAGTAGACTTTTTCGCGCCGGCGGATTATCGCGTGGGAAGCCACTTGTTTAATATAATAGAAGAAACAGTGAGGAAGATAGCGGATAAAATCATTGCGTTCCTAAACCACTGAATCACCGTTCACGTTGTAGGAGAAGCATCCGTATATCGTCTTGCATTTTTGTGGGATGTGGTGTAGGATAAGGGCATGCCGACTGTGAGCTTAGCGTTAGGGGAACATTCTTACGATGTACACGTAAGCAATGGCGCGTTGGAATCTATTGGGTATTTTGCCGGGCGTGCGCGTTTACACGGGAAGGTAGCATTGATAACGGATACAAATGTGTATCCACACTATGGGGAGCGGGTGGTAAAGAGTTTAGAAGATGCGAATTACGCGGTAAGTGTGCACGTCGTGCCGGCGGGGGAAAAGAGTAAAAGTTTGAGCATGGCGGAGAGGTTGGTGGAGGAAATGATACGGGCAGGGCATGATCGGAGCGGTTTCGTGGTAGCGCTGGGGGGGGGAGTAGTAGGAGATTTAGCCGGGTTTGTGGCATCGGTATATTATCGAGGGGTACCCTACGTTCAGATACCGACGAGTGTGATGGCACAGGTAGATAGCTCGATAGGCGGCAAGACAGCGGTAGATGTGCCGAGCGGAAAAAATTTGGTCGGAGTATTTCATCAACCGCGCTTTGTGGTAACAGACCCGATAACGCTGCTCAGCTTATCCGAACGTGTGATGCGGGAAGGAATGGCCGAAATGGTAAAACACGCCGCAATCAGTCGTCCGCGTATGTTGGTGATGTTGAGGCATTTAGCGTCTGAATTAAGTATAGGATTTACTTTATCCGATATAGAAAGGTTGCCGGCGTTGATAGCGGAAAATATAGAGATAAAGGCGCGGATAGTTGAAGCGGATGAACGAGAGACGAGCGGGGTACGAGCATATTTGAACTTCGGGCATACCCTCGGACACGGAATAGAAGCGAGTGTACCGTACGGAGATTTGTTGCACGGGGAAGTAGTCAGCTTGGGAATGCGCGCGGCTCTCTATTTATCGCGCAAATATGCCGGATTGCCGGCAAAGGATGAAGCAGAAATTATCTGTACCTTAGCGGAATTACAACTTCCTTTGCAATTACCGAAACGTGTTGATGTACAAAAAGTTCTGGATAAAGTGACAGCGGATAAAAAATTTTATCGGGGGAACATACGATTTGTGTTACTGAAGCGTTCCGGGGTGCCGATAGTATCCGATAAAATAACGAAAGATGACCTACGAGATGCGATAAATTACTTGACGACCCCCCCGAAAATTCATAAAATAACCTGAAAAAATACAACGATGACAGACCCAAGAATATCCGAATTGGCAAAGAAATTGGTGAACTATTCCTGTCGGGTACAGGCAGGGGAGCATGTGTTGCTCGACCTGATAGACGTGCCGGATGAAGTAGGGATAGAACTTATACGAGCGGTACGAGCTGTGGGAGGTGAACCGCATGTGCGTATACGACACGGACGTATCGCGGCGGAGATGCTGGCGGGGGCGACGGATGCGCAGTATAGCTCGGTAGCGCGGCACGAGCTCGAGGAGATGAAGGAGATGCAGGCGTACATAGCCCTACGGGGTAGCGCAAATGTGTATGAAAACTCCGGTGTAACCCCGGCTGCAATGCAATTGTCGCAAAAATATATGAATCCCGTACATGAACAACGTGTAAGCCACACCAAGTGGTGCGTGCTACGCTGGCCTTCTCCTTCCATGGCGCAGAGCGCTTGTATGAGTACCGAACAATTTGAAGATTTTTATTTTCGTTGTTGTTTAGCGGATTATGAAAAATTGAAGCGTGCGATGGATGTGTTGGCGGAGATGATGATGAAAACCGATCGCGTACGCATAGAAGGCCCGGGAACTAACCTCAGTTTCTCTATAAAAGATATGCCTGCGATACCGTGCGCAGGTGAATTTAACATACCCGACGGCGAAGTTTATACCGCACCGGTACGAACTTCGGTCAACGGAACCGTACGATATACAGCACCGAGTATATACCGAGGAATCGCCTTCGATGGGGTAGAATTGACATTCCGCGAGGGGAAAATAACGGAAGCACATTGCAACGGAAACGATGAAGCCCTGAATCGTATCTTGGATTCCGATGAAGGCGCCCGATATATCGGCGAATTTTCACTGGGAGTGAATCCGGAAGTGCTTTATCCCATGAGAGATATACTCTTTGATGAAAAGATAGCCGGTTCATTTCACTTTACGCCCGGAAACGCGTACGAAAATTGCGATAACGGAAACAGATCGCAGGTGCACTGGGACCTCGTGTGTATTCAACGACCGGAATACGGCGGCGGAGAAATATACTTTGATGATGTGTTGATACGTAAAGATGGGATTTTTTTGGCGAAGGAATTGGAAACATTAAACTACTGAACCGTACACGACAGGAGGAACCCTGTGCAGCGGGGCGCATTAGGTCCTTCGGTCAGAAAGCAGGGGGTGTCGAGAGAATTGAGGATTCGGTTCACCTCCACAGGTACGAGCGTTTCGAATCTACTTCTTTTTCGTTGACATACAACTTGACCTGCCAAGAAAGCACATCCCCTAGCTTGGCACGCTGCGAACCGTTAAAGTCAAACAACACCTTTCTGCTGCTGGGGTAGCTGCGGGGTATCGTGAAATTTATGCTGCGGGAAAGTATTTTAGAAGCTGATCCGGCTTGAGTATAAAGCATTTCTATACGGGTAGGCAGTTTAGGTGTCGCATCATACCATTGCACAAAATAATAATCACCTAAGCGATTTTTTTGTTCTTTCCCGGAATTTGCTCCGTAAAGTGCGTATTGAGCGTTTGCCCGCATCGAACTCATTTGCCAATTCATATTCGGCAGTACGGTCGTCTTAAGTGGTAAATCAGAAACACTTTCGATGTAAGATTCAGAAACACAGGAGGTACAGAGCACAAAAAAAGCGAACATCAGCGCACCCATCCCCATCTTCAATATGTCGCAGGAAACCCTTTTCATCTTCAATTATCCTTTTTATCGTTACTACTTTTCAAAAAATTCCAATCAGCCAGACTCGGTATAGGTATCTCAACGGTTCCCATACGTGCCCTCAACATAAACCATAATTTACGAAAGTTTCCCACACTGTACCGCCGTTCGAATATCCGGTATTCATCTCCCTGCATTTTCTCCAAAATCGTATGGTAAATAAGACTCATAGCCTGCGCGGGTACAAGTGCATTCCTATCCTCCACACTTAATTTTTGATACTCCTCCTCCGCATCCCCAAAAAATTTTTCTGCCAGAGCAGCTTCGTACGCCAACAATTGTCGCATGCGGTAGTTGTAGTGCTGCTCCCGTATGTCCTGCGCCGTTACGCCGAACAATTCCATATCCTTAGCAGGTAAATAGTAACGTCCGTATTTATGACAATCCTCTGCTACATCTCGTAAAATATTAACGAGTTGCAAAGCATACCCCAACGCTACGGCATAATCATGTGCAGCCGGACTTGCCCCCATCACCGCGGCAGAGGTTATCCCCACGCACGCCGCCACTTTGTAAGCGTACGCCAGCAATTCCTCCCGAGTCTGCGGCTGTACGGGTTCTATATCACTCCGACATCCCGCGATTATTTGCAGCATGGGCGCCGTATCCAACTTCATCTCGCGTACCAAACTTTGCACCTCTTGCTCTATTCCCGCTGTGGGTACCACCGCGCATGTAATCACCTGCGTCCACCGATCCAATGCCGCATGCCTCTCCGTATTGTTCATAACAGGTTCATCTACAATATCATCGACTATCCGACAAAAGGCGTAGAATTGTGCCATGTGGCGCCGCTTCTCCTCCGGCAGGTCTACCAATGTGAAGGCCAAATTGGACTTCGCATTGCCGGTTATCGTATCGGATTCAAATATCTCGTTCATAACCTAATCGATTAATCCCCAGTGTATTGTAAACGGCCATAGCGTAAATGCTGCCGGCCCGAGTATGTTATATTGGTGCACCGGCCCCCAATACCGGGAGTCTAACGAGCTGGTCGTGTTATCCCCTAAGGCTAAATACTCTCGTAAATTCGGAAGCTCCGGGACAGATGAGCTCAGGCGAACACTCTCGCCGCGCAGTAAAAATGCAATCGGGGCATGTTGACTTTCCAATGCCATGTATCCGTACGGATTATGGGGGGGCTGACATGTACTTACACGCGCTATCCCCGGTTCCTGTGCTATATGTCCGTTGACGATCAGGTTCGGTTGTTCGATGCTTACCGTATCCCCGGGTAAAGCACAAAGCCGCTTGATGTAGTGCGTGCCGTGGCTTTGCTCTCGCAGATTTGCCGTCCCACCGGTGTTAATCCCGCGTGTGTCGAACACAAATGTCTCCCCGCGTCGCGGTTGCCGGAAATGGTATGCCATCCGATTCACCAATACCATATCCCCGGCATCTACCCGCGCTTTCATAATTGTTTCCCCGGCCTTATACGGCAGGTATACAACCCCCTGCGGTGTGTCTACTCGCTTGCCTTGTGCCCTCAGATATTCAATAACCGTGCCGGATGCCGCAGGTATGGTAACTGTGTCGCGCCCCTCCTCATCAAAACTCAGAATGGTACGTGTAAAGAGCAACAAATACCTCTCATCCCGTATGCTATGTATACTTTTTTCACGATCCGCTGTTATATCTACGTACGAACTCCCCAACGTTATTGCGTCCCACACCTGCTTCCCGAACCCGGGGATATCCTTCACCGGATGTACCACTATCCCGTTCAGACTCGGCCACATCGAATTCGTCGGTATGCGAAACGGTTGTACGAAATACGTGCGTATCCCTAAAAATACAACTGTTATAACGAATATAGATTCTACGAATTCCACGACTAACCCACGATGAAATCCCGGTAGTTGCCCATACCTCTCCTCCACTTCCTTCACCCCTGCCGCCGCATCCTCCTTCTTCCACCACAACAACGCTTCCCCCAACTTCTCATACATCTCCCGCATCTCCTCCGCTCTCTCTTCAGGTACCTCCGGCCCATATTGCCTTATATACCTCAACACCAACGCACGCGCTTCATGCGCCTGCCTCCTCCACAGAGGCGTAAACCACGCAAAACATGTGTCCGCTATCCCATTTATTATTCGTATGATTGTTCCCATATCGCTCTTTCCTCATTCTACACCCATTCCCTACTTTAGAAAAGACAAATGTCGTGCTCAGTCCTTACCTGTTCATCGTAAAATAAAATGCACCGGGGGGATGCATCCGAAAAAAAGGGTGCAT
>CAZJIH010000069.1:0-11124 GCA_964545935.1 uncultured Akkermansia sp.
CGGCAAAATCCCCTAAGCGACAAAGAGTAGCGGCGCAATCGCGGGCAATGCGTAATGTATTCCGCAGAGTGTCATCCAAGGGACAGGAGGGGTCGTTCGCGACACGGCGACCCTCTTCCACGCGCGAGAACCATTCCTGCCAATCACAGCAAAGCGGGGGGAAATCGTGTGTAGCGAAAGTGGTAAAGGTACAGGGGTTATAAGTATCACCCTTAACGATGTGACCGGAAGGCTCGCATTCCCAGTGGGGGATTTTGAAGCCGGCGATACGCAGACGCGACATATCCGGACGTACGTAATCCGGGACACAGCCGAGGTCTTCGCCGATAACGACGGGACCCGGAGTGGCACGCAGAATGGTAGCAAGAAGAGAATCTCCCCGAATGAGATTGGCGCGACGATGCTCCGGAGTGTCATCAGGATACGGATAGAATCCCGGGCGGCGTCCCCCGCAGCGTGCGGCCGCTTCATCCGGGGAAAGATAAAGGAATTCAGCATTACGATTAGGCATCCACGGGAAAGAGTAGATACGGTAGAACCCGAGGATATGATCGATGCGGTACATCGCGAAGATTTCGGTTAATTTACGGATACGCTGAATCCACCAAGCCATACCGTCACGCTGCATCACATCCCATCGATAAAGAGGAATCCCCCAATTTTGTCCCCACTTAGCCGTAAAGGGGTCCTCCGCGAAATTACCTTCGGCCGGAGCCCCGCCGCTTCGGTCCGTATCAAACAAATGACGCTGAAAAAAGACATCCGCGCTTGCCACCGAAATACCGATGGGAACATCCCCCATCAACAACACTCCCTTTGCGTCCGCATGCCGCCGAACCATAGCCCATTCCCGCGCACAAAGCCATTGCAGCCACTGACAGTAGAGTTTTCGGCGGGATGCCTGTTCATTCTGCGCCACGAAACGTCGGGCATCCTGAGGGTCTTGAATAGGCCAATCCCACCAAGCCGTGGAATTGAAAGCGATACTGAGCACGCGGAAAACGGCGTAATCCTCCAACCAAGAACTTTCACGCTCAACCCAAGCCGCAAAATCCACGCGCAGTGCCTCGAAGTCTTTCCCGGTACAAAAATTTTTCCAAGCGGACGCTAGGACGTCACGTTTGTAGGCACGCACACGCGGGTAGTCTACTAAATCCGCCCCCGCCGGATGCTGCAGAGGAGGCAACCCGGCAGTCGGTCTCGGAAGAGGGGAAGGGACACCGGGGACACGTTCCGAACTGAGGTAAAGCGGTTCCAGCGCGATCGAACTCACGGATGAGTAAGGAGAAGGGGCTTCTTCGTCGCTCAACTCATTGACGGGCAATAATTGCAGGAAGCCCACGCCGTGGTCTGCCGCCCAATCAATCCACTCATCCAGCGCCGTCAAATCCCCGATTCCGGCATCTCCCTCCCGCCGAAGGGAAAACAGCGGCAGCAGCAAACCCGTCATGCGACGCTTTTGTTTTATATCATTCATTGTCAAATTATTGTAAGGATGGACGGAAATCGTGTAGGTGGTGTCGTAAAGCAAGGACTTCCCCCAGTAGGAAAAAGGAACCGCAGACGAGTAAGGGACGCAGCGGGGAAGAGATAGCTCGCGTGAGGGATTCCGGCAGGGAGATAGGCGCGGAGGAAAATTGACGGACGAGGTGGGCGAGCTGCTTGGGTGGGAGCATACGCGGAGATTTCACCGGAGGAAGCTGCCAACTTGCCACGATAGGAGAAAGAACGGCGAGAACTCCCTCTAAATCTTTATCTGATGCACCGGCAAAAATGCAATGAGCCGGGGCGGAACCGTGAGTTTCTCGCCAAGTCTGCACGAGAGCTCGCATGGCGTGCGGATTATGAGCGCCGTCTAAGATAATTCCCGGCGCAATTTCCTCGAAACGTCCCGACCAACGGGTATTTGCTAAACCTTCGGCAAGTTGTTCCTCGGAGCAGAGGAAATGAGGGATAGCCGTACGCAGAGCCGCCGTAGCCAAGGCAGCGTTGTGCCGCTGGTGCAGACCGACGAGCCCGAGCGGTAACGAACACACCTCGCTCACAATGCGATATTCCGTATCGCAGGCTTCCGCAGCTTCTCGGATAGCGCGCATGGCATCCGGTTCCTGCGCGGCGGTGAGCACCGGACGATGCCACGAGATAATGGCGGCTTTCTCCTTGGCGATATCGTAGAGAGAGGAGCCGAGGTATTGGGTGTGGTCCATGCCGATGGGTGTAATAACCGCCGCGTCCTTGGGTACGGCATTGGTAGCATCCAGTCGCCCGCCCATCCCGGTTTCCAGAATGATGACATCCGGCTTTTGTTCGGCAAAATAAAGCATAGCTAGGGCTAAGGTCAATTCAAAAAATGTGGGCGGGGTTTCCCAATTGACGACACAATCGTGGATGCGTGAGATAAGCCGCGCCGCATCCTCATCCGAAATTTCCGTTCCGTTTACGCGGATACGTTCGTTAAAGCGTACCAAGTGAGGGGACGTAAAGAGACCCGTACTGTACTGCGCGGCACGCGCCACAGAATCCGCGAAGGCACAGACCGAGCCTTTGCCGTTGGTTCCCGCTACGTGAATGACCCGCGCGTGCGGGTACTGCACCCCCAATTCACCGAGCAGCCGCGATATACCCGACAAACCCAGCTTGATACCGAACATCTGCGCCGCGTACAGCCAATCCAGCGCTTCAGAGTATGGCATGTCAGTACCCATATCCGTCCGAAGAAAATTTCTGATAAATGCCACGCTGCTCGGTTTCCCACCCCGGCGCCGTACATGCCGTTTCTCCGCGCGGCACCGTAACCGAGCTCAAGGTCAACGCGCAACGAAAACAATTATTTCCCTGAAGCAAAACCATCGCTCAGCACTGAACCGATCATTTCCCGGGGGCGTACGCGGTTAATACCTGTAGGCATCGCTCTTGTACGGACCATCTACCGGTACGCCCAAGTAGTCCGCCTGTTTCCGCGAGAGCTTTGTAAGGTGAACCCCGAGCTTACCCAAGTGCAACCGCGCCACTTCTTCATCCGATTTCTTGGGCAATACCTGAACCGACGGGGCGGCGTGGCTGTCGCGTTGTTCCCGGAGGACTATCTGCGCGAGGACTTGGTTGGTGAAGCTGTTGCTCATCACGAAGGACGCATGCCCCGTGGCACAACCGAGATTCACCAGGCGACCCTCTGCCAGCAGATAGAGGGAATGACCGTCCGGGAACGTGTAGCAATCTACCTGAGGTTTGATATTGGTATGTGTCACGCCGGGGGCAGTCTGCAATCGCGCCACTTGGATTTCATCGTCGAAATGCCCGATATTGCAGACAATGGCTTGGTCTTTCATCTTTTCCATGTGTTCGAGGGTGATGATATCACAGTTACCGGTCGTGGTCACATATATATCACCCACACCTAAGGTATCTTCGACGGTCAGCACACGGTATCCTTCCATGGCGGCCTGCAACGCGCATATGGGGTCAATTTCCGTGATAATAACTTGGGCACCGAGCCCACGCAGTGCCTGCGCACAACCTTTCCCTACATCACCGTAACCGCAGATAACGGCTACTTTTCCGGCTACCATCACATCCGTGGCGCGTTTAATGCCGTCGGTCAGACTCTCCCGACAACCGTACAGGTTGTCAAATTTGCTTTTGGTGACCGAATCGTTCACGTTGATGGCGGGGAAAAGCAGGCGCCCCTCTTTTTCCATACGGTAGAGGCGGTGTACCCCGGTAGTTGTTTCCTCCGAAACACCGGCTATTTCCGGTAACCAACGGTGAAAAATGCCGGGATGTTCCTTCCCGATGCGCCGCAACATGGCTTTGATGATTGCTTCCTCCGCATTTTCGGCAGCCGTGTTTATCCACGCGTCGCCCTCTTCCATTTCGTACCCCCTATGCAGCAGAAGAGTC
Source organism: uncultured Akkermansia sp. (assembly GCA_964545935.1). Taxonomy (GTDB): domain Bacteria; phylum Verrucomicrobiota; class Verrucomicrobiia; order Verrucomicrobiales; family Akkermansiaceae; genus Akkermansia. The sequence goes on from CAZJIH010000069.1 coordinate 3,901, forward strand.
GCATCCCCGCCGTCATCGACAACTGACTGCGGACCCAGTCCGTCTCGGTGGGAAAGTGCTTTCCACGTACACTCCCAGTATTCTTCCATGGTCTCACCCTTCCACGCGAATACCGGTACACCGGCGGCGGCTACAGCGGCAGCGGCATGGTCCTGCGTAGAAAAAATGTTACAACTTGCCCAACGCACCTCCGCTCCGAGTGCCGTAAGGGTTTCTATGAGCACAGCCGTCTGAACGGTCATGTGCAATGAGCCCGTAATGCGTACTCCTGCCAAGGGTTTTTGCTTCCCGTATTTCTCCCGACATGCCATCAACCCGGGCATCTCATGCTCCGAAACCCTGATTTCCTTCCTCCCCCAATCCGCCAACCCGATGTCCGCAACTCTGTATGTTTCACTCTCGCTCATACGCGCAACAGTTTAGCGTATCAGGGAAAATTTGTCAAGGATGAAACCGCGACATGAACATCAAGTCACATCTGTTCCGAGAAAATTAAAGGCTTAGAGGAGGGAGATGACTCTACGGCAGGAAGATGCGTGGGAGAGCAAGTACAAAGAACGAAGTGAAGGAGTTAGGTACAACGAAGTTGCGCGGATGGCAATGCAGGGAAGCGGATGTGCCCCTGCGGCGCGTAAAAATGCGTGAACCACAGGGAACGGCACGGCGACAAAAAAATCCTTGGGACGGATGTGCTTGACATGTGGCTGCAGAGCGTGTATCATGTCGCGTATGTGGAAGCGATTATTGGTGATTGTACAGGCAACATTGTTGGTGGCATGTCAAACTCAGGGTGGGGTAGAGTACGCGTTTAACGGCAACTATGTCAGGCAGGGTTATAGCGGCGGTCCTTATGTTTCGTCCGGACGTGTGTCCGCGCCGCAATCCGGTCTTATAGGTAGGATACCCCTTGCTCAGCCGACCACACCGGCACCTCAACCGGATTGTGCAGCTGTCTGTGTCATTGATCCGCGTACCGGACGCGTTCTTTACCAATACAATGCCCACGAGAGGCGTCAGGTAGCGAGTACGCAAAAAATAGTCACAGCCCTGTGTGTAGTAGACGCGGGAAATCTAGGGAAGAAGGTGACCATAGCAGCCGGAGATGAGAAGGTGCCTCCTACGAGGCTGAATTTGCGTCCCGGTACCGCCTATTCACGCGGAGAACTACTGCGGGCTATGCTTACGGGAAGTTACAATGATGTAGCGGTGACACTTGCACGCGATACTGCCGGTAGTGTGGACGCCTTTGTGAGACGCATGAATGCAAGAGCGCGTAAAATGCGCATGTACAACACATATTTTGCCAATCCGAATGGACTTCCCGCGCAACAGTATTCGACTGCATACGATATGGCTCTGGCAGCTTGTTACGCGTACATCAATCCGGTTATTCGCAGCTGTATCAACATTCCAGAATACCGAATGCAGTTAGCCGACGGTTCTCTGCGTACAATTAAATCTACCAACAAACTACTCAAAAAATACTCGTGGGTGCAGGGGATGAAGACCGGGTATACGAATGCAGCCGGCAAATGCCTCATTTCCTGCGCAGCTGTCAACGGACGATGTGTGATTGTCGTAATCCTTGGCAGTACAAGCACTAAGGTCTGGGATGAATCTCTTAAGTATCTTCGCTGGGCTTTCTCCGGATAAAAATGAATTACTGAACCACAGTCCTGCCCTGATGAAGACTTGGCGGTGGACGATAATTCTGCGGCGGGGATGCGCGGGGGAGAGCAAGTACGAAGAACGAAGTACGACGTACGAAGTCAAACAGTTAGGCGCAACGGAGTTGCGCAGATGGGAACAGTGAACGCAAAGCGGCATGTACACGGGTGGGATAGATTCATGCACCCGTGATGTTGAAGCCCCCTCGGTACGCAGAGCGTCTGTAACACGCATGAAAATTAGCAACGCGGCGATTTTCGAAAATTTTGTCGGGACAGGTGTGTAGCGCGGGTGATAGTGGATGTGGCGGTGAGCAGCGCATCAGAGACGGACAGCGGTTTATACTTGACATATCTGGGAAGATTTGGGATAATCCGGTAAACGCCATGATAAATAAGAAAGACATCGTCATCACTCCGGAGATGCTTACCATGATTAGCGAGATAGAGCAATTTAACGGGGCATGGGAAATCGGAGGATTCAAGTTAACGCCGGAGGAGCTTAACGGAATGAAACGCATAGCGACGATAGAATCTGTAGGTTCTTCCAATCGAATAGAGGGAAACAAAATGAGTGATGCGGAGGTAGAGATACTATTCGAGCAAATTGATAGGAAATCTTTTCGGTCGCGAGATGAAGAAGAAGTAGCCGGATATGAAGACTTAATACGAACCATTTTTGAAAATTACAACGAGATACCTCTAACAGAAAATTATCTTAAACAATAGCACCAAATCCTTTTGCGTTACTCCGGCAAGGACGAGCGTCACCGAGGTGAATACAAGCAACACAATAACCGCGTGGCAGCATTTGATGCGGAGGGCAGGGAGATAGGTTCGATATTTGAAACTGCTTCCCCGTTCGATACACCGCGCCTTATGCGTGAATTGATTGCGTGGACTGACGAAGTTCTCCGTGATGGACTTCTTCATCCCATCATCGCTATCGGTCTTTTTATCGTACACTTTCTTTCTATTCACCCGTTTACGGATGGTAACGGACGGCTTTCACGAGCCCTGACCCTTTTACTCATGCTGAGATGCAAGTATAGTTATATGCCGTATTCTTCTACGGAATCTATTATTGAGGCAAGCAAGGAAGCGTACTACCGCGCACTGCGCGGAACACAGAGAACGATGCGTACGGAACGTATCAACTACGAGCCATGGCTTACTTACTTCATCTCCTCCTTGGTAAAGCAAAAACGTAACTTAGAAGCGAAGATAGCTGCCCTAACGCAACGTCACCATGATGCCCTCTCGGAAATCTCTCGCGATATCCTGAATCTCTTTGCTGATGGCACATCCCTCAAAATATCTGATATTTTACATCACCTCCGCCAACCATCCGAAACCGTCCGTAAAGCTGTCCGAAATTTAGTAAAAAAGGGATACTTAAAAAAACTGGGCACCACACGCAGTGCATCGTACATACTGAACCGATGAAGCATAGTCCTGCCGCGAAGTCGTCGCGCAGCGCTGAATCCCGGTTGACGTGAACATTATTTTAATTTCTTCGCAAAAATTAAAATTGATAGGTATCCTATTTTAGGGTATGGTGAAGGTATGAAAAGGCGGGACACAGGGCGTTATGTGACTATACGTACGGTCGGAGAGAAGGTACGGGCATTTGTACCGAGAGCGTTACCACCGCATCCCTTGCCGGAATCGGATGTAGTCGGGCGACAGACGTATGATATGATACTCCGCACACTCGGCGGACTTGACGCACTCAGTGAAAGTTTGCCGAGCATAGAACCCTTTCTCTACATCTGTGTGCGGCAGGAAGCTGTGCTTTCATCGATGATCGAGGGTACGCAATCCTCACTGTCCGAGCTCTTACTCTTTGAACAGGGGGCAATTAAGGATATAAACATCGAAGATATCACAGAGGTTAGTTGTTATGTATCCGCTTTGCAATTAGGTATGCAACGAATATCGGAAGGCAACCCGATATCTCTGCGACTTCTGCGTGAATTGCATGCCACGCTCCTACGTTCCGGTCGCGGTTCGAATAAATCACCCGGTGAGTTCCGTCGTAGTCAAAATTGGATTGGCGGTACGCGTCCGGGAAATGCTGCGTATGTTCCTCCTCCACCTCATGAACTCATGAAATGTCTCGGTGACCTTGAGTTGTTTATTAACCGGAAAAATGACGGGATTCCCGCACTCGTCCGTGCAGCTATGGTACACGTTCAGTTTGAAAGCATACATCCGTTTCTCGATGGTAACGGTCGCGTCGGTCGCCTTCTTATTCAAATGATGTTCCGCCGCGATGGTTTGCTGCATACGCCCTTGCTTTACATCAGTCTGTATTTTAAGAAGCATCGACAGGATTATTATCGTCTACTCGACAGCGTTCGTAGCACCGGAGCTTGGGAACCGTGGATCGATTTTTTTTCGGATGCTGTGCTCGATACCGCAAACAATGCACTCGCTACGCTACGGACGCTGCATTCCCGCACGGATGAGCATCAAGCATGGGCACATTCACTACTCGGTCAAAGGGGTAAAAATACGATCAAACTACTCAACCTCATACAACAACGCATCATTGTACGCCCGCTCCGCCTCGCTCAATATGCCGATCTTTCCCCGGCTACAGTTTACGCAATCCTCGATTCGCTCCGTTCCCGCGGCATCATCCGATTGATGGGCACTTCCCCGCGCAATCGCGTCTACGTCTATTCCCCCTATGAGGAGATGCTTCGAACTTCAGACTGAATCGGAAGGAGTACTACCGGTGCGCAGAGTATTGCTGTTGAGTGAGGCAATGGATAGAGCCGCCTTCCGGTACGAAGGGTCGGGCATCGATTCCGCGAACCTGAAACCCGGGGAAGGCTTCACGTAAAATTCCGAGCGCACGGTCATCCTGTTTCGGTTGATCAAAGATGGGTGCGAGGACGCAGCCGTTGCAGATGAGGAAGTTAGCGTAGGTAGCGGGAAGTCGGGAAAGACGCCATTTGTCGCGGATGATGGGTTCGGGCATGGGGAGAGGGATAATATCGACATGGCTGCCGGAGAGCGTTCGTAAATCCTGCAAACGCTCGTTATTTTCGGCAAGAGCACGGTAATTCGGGGAATGCGGGTCCGGTTCCGTGATCGATACCACGGCATCTTCACTCACAAAACGCACCATGTCATCGATATGTCCGTCTGTGTCGTCTCCTTCAATACCCTGCCCCAACCAAAAGACGGATTCGGTGCCCATCATACGGTGTAATTCAGCCTCGATGTCGGTTTTCGATACCCCCGGATTGCGATTGGGATTGAGCAGCACAGCCTCGGTAGTTAATACCAGCCCGGTTCCGTTGCCTTCAATAGCCCCGCCTTCCAGAATCAATTGACTTCGCAGACGCGGCAGACCGAGACTTTCCGCCATGCATGCCGCTATTCGGTCATCGTGCTCCCAAGGCGGGAATTTGCCGCCCCACGCGTTAAATCCCCAATCAGCTATTTGCAAACCACCGTCATCGCGGCGTACAAAAATTCCGCCGTGGTCGCGGCACCACACATCATCACTCGGGTGGTCATACAACTCGACCCTCGTATTTTCTCCGAGTACGCGCCGGATATGTTCACGGAGATCTGCCGCCGCGTTGATACGTACGATCGCGTGTTGAGCGATCTCTTCAATCAAGTGAGTGAATGCATGCTCGATGCGTCCCAATTCACCGTCCCACAAATCATTGCGATGCGGCCATGTGAGCCAAACCGCTTCTTGTGGAGCCCATTCAGGCTCCCAAGTCAAACATGCACCTTCCTGCGCTTCCATTTGTTTCCGAAATATTCGGTTGGTTACACGCTCCGACCGCGATTCGAACGCGGGACCCCAAGCTTAGAAGGCTCGTGCTCTATCCGACTGAGCTACCGGAGCAACGCGCCGCACACTGTACCATAGCTTACCGAAGATGTCAAGACACTAAACCCCGTTCCGATAAAATTTCACATCTGTCCCGAATAAATTAAAGGCATACCGGTGGGCAATGGTTTTGAGGCGGGAAGACACGAGGGAGAGCAAGTACGAGGAACGAAGTACGATGTACGAAGTGAAGGAGTTAGGCGCAACGGAGTTGCGCGGGTACGGCGGGGGGAAGCAAAGCCGAAACGACGTGTGGGGACCGGCTCCATGCACCCGTGAGGTTGAACCCTACTCGGTACGCAGAGCGTCTGTAACACGCATGGGAATCAGCATTGCGGCGATTTCCGAAAATTTTATCGGGACAGGTGTGGGACGCGGTAACCGCCGGGCTTGCTTTTCCTCATATTTCGTGGTATCATCTCCGTACATCTTATGGGTAGTTTTTTCGGAGATATTTTTCGTATCAGCACATGGGGGGAATCGCACGGTGCCGCAGTCGGTGTGGTTATCGACGGTTGCCCGCCGCGTATTTCGGTCTCTGCGGAGCTCATTCAGCGTGAGCTCGACCGCCGGCGTCCCGGGCAAAGTGCCTTAACCACATCGCGTCAGGAGAGTGACACCGTGGAAATTCTCAGCGGAATCAGTGAGGATGGGCTAACTCTCGGCACCCCCATTGCTCTGTTGGTACGCAATAAAGACGCGCGGAGCAGCGCGTATGATGAGATGCGGCACACCTATCGTCCGTCCCACGCCGATTACACCTACGATGCCAAGTACGGGATACGGGCTTGGGCAGGCGGCGGACGTGCCGGCGCGCGAGAGACAATCGCTCGTGTGGCAGCCGGTGCCGTTGCTCGTGCCGTGTTGCAACGACTTTGCCCGCAGGTAGATATCTTGGCGTGGGTGCAGCAGGTAGGTTCCGTGGTGTGTGACCTGCCGGCGGCTCAGGTAACTCATGCAGCCGTGGAATCCAACCCGGTGCGCACGGCGGATGTCTCCTCCGCTCAGGCTATGGAACAGACTATCCTGGACGCGCGGGCGAAGGGTGATTCCGTAGGCGGCGTGGTGGCGTGCGTCATTCGCGGTGTCCCCCCGGGTTTAGGTGACCCGGTCTTCGATAAATTGGAAGCTACCCTCGGTCACGCGATGCTGAGTATTCCGGCATGCAAAGGTTTTGAAGTCGGTAGCGGCTTTGCCGGCGCGTCCCGATACGGTTCCGCCCACAACGATCCCTTTTTTACGGAAGGAGGTCGCGTGCGTACCCGCTCAAATAATTCCGGCGGTATCCAAGGCGGTATCAGTAACGGAGAGGACATCTTCATGCGCCTCGCCTTCAAACCGACCGCAACTATCATGTTGCCCCAAGAAACAATTACGGATGACCGGCAACCGGCTCAACTCTGCGGTAAAGGACGCCACGATCCCTGCGTATTACCGCGTGCCGTGCCCATTGTCGAAGCTATGGCTGCTCTCGTGCTCACCGATCACGCGCTCCGTCAATTGAGTTGCTCCCTCAGGTTTTCCGGCACTCCGTCATAATAATCGCGCACCAAAAAGCAAAGAAGCTCGCCTCCCCCCCCTGTCAGCAGCTCTGCCGTCTGCCTCGCTGATTCTGTGTTGTTGCCGAGTTTTAGATCGGGTCCGTGCGCCGTCTTATTTATGTCGGCATCTCCTTGTGCTCGTTCGCATGAATAT
>CAZJIH010000070.1:0-11043 GCA_964545935.1 uncultured Akkermansia sp.
CCCCAATGCCCACCACGCCTTCCCCCCCGCCGCATTTTTGATTTTTGATTTTAGATTAAGGTTTATGATGAGCTGAGCATACGTCGTACTTCTTCGAGTTTATCGAGTGGGGAAGTAGCTTTCAGGCGTGGAAATTTTTTTTCGAGCAAGATATATTCACCGTGGCGTGTAAGGAGGAGTTTTTGGTTGATGATTTCGATAGCTGATATATTGCGGCGAGTTGCGAGGATTTTAATTTTTTGGATAAGTAATAAATTTTGAGTTGATAGAGGTAAGGGACCGAAGCGGTCTTTCCATTCACGGAAGAGTTTATCTACTTCATCGATGGAGGAGCATTGAACTAAAGAGGTGTAACACTCGATACGCAGACGAGTAGCCGAGACATAATCCGTAGGGATAAAGGCGCCTATAGCAGAGTGGTCGTGATTAAAGGCGAGAGAGGTTTCACTCATACAGAGGAAATCGGCTTTTACGGATGTATCGGCTCGGCGTACAGTGGTAATTCCGCGTAAACGATCGATACTTTGACGGAGGAGACGGCAGTATAAATCGAAACCGATAGCGGCGATATGTCCGCTTTGTTGAGTTCCCAGTAAATTACCTGCACCGCGAATTTCTAGGTCACGCATAGCGATTTTGAAACCACTTCCCAGAGCGGTATATTGCTTGATAGCCGAAACTCTGCGACGTGCATCCTCCGTGCATAATTGTTTTTCCGGGAGGAGGAGATATGCGTATGCACGTATACCGCTGCGACCGACGCGACCGCGTAATTGGTAAAGGTCAGCCAGTCCGAAACGGTCGGCACGGTCTATAATAATAGTGTTAGCATTCGGGATATCGATACCGCTTTCGATGATAGCGGTAGAAAGGAGTACATCCGCTTTACCATCAACAAATGAACGCATAATTTGTTCTAGATTTGATTTATTCATTTGACCGTGGCCCGTAACGATACGTGCCTGAGGTACTAAACGGTGTAAAATACTTTCCGTATGACGGATAGAGAGCACGCGGTTATGGAGGAAGAAGACCTGACCTTTACGATCTAATTCACGTTCGATAGCTTGTTTAATAAGTTCTTCACTGTACGGACACACAAGTGTTTGAACGGGCAGACGATTAGGTGGCGGAGTATCGATGGTACTCATATCACGAGCTCCCATAAGTGCTACATAAAGGGTACGCGGGATAGGAGTAGCGGACAAAGTCAACATATCAATCATACGGAACATGTGCTTAAATTGTTCTTTGTGACGTACACCGAAACGTTGTTCTTCATCGATGACAACTAACCCCGGTTTACGGAAAACAACATCTCCGGAAAGGATACGATGGGTACCGATAACAATATCAACACTTCCGTCGCGTAAACCGGCAATAATTTTCGGAATTTTTTCGGATGGTGTGAATCGGCTGAGTAATTCGATACGGAAAGGGTATTCACTCATACGTTCTCTGAAGGTACGGAAATGTTGGTCGGCGAGTACGGTTGTAGGTGCCAGCAAAGCGACCTGTCTACCACCCGTAACACACTTAAAAGCGGCGCGTAAAGCGACTTCTGTTTTACCGAATCCGACATCCCCGCATATCAATCTATCCATGGGACGCTCTGATTCCATATCCGATTTTGTTTCACGGATAGCTCGGAGTTGATCGACTGTTTCACGGAAAGGGAAAGAGGATTCAAACTGCCACATCCACGTTGAATCCGGCGGATGAGCATAACCTGAATTACTTTCTCGTTGTGCTTGTACTTCAAGGAGTTGAGCTGCATAATCCTGAATAGCGCGTTCAGCTGCTTTACAGGTACGTTGCCAACGCGAATCACCTAAATGATTGAGTTCCGGTGGTTTAGAACCGAGACCTACGTATTCGGAGATGAGGTGAGCTTGGTTGAGAGGGATACGTAACAAGACGCCCCCGGCGTAACGGATATGAAGTTCTTCTTCCTGAGTTTCCTCATTACGCACAATACCCGCGAATTTACCGAGACCGTGCGAAGCGTGGACCACGAGGGTACCTATTTTTATATCGCTTAAAGGGGTTTGAAATTGAGCGGAACGCATACGTGATTCACGTTCGGCTGATGATTTACGGTGAGAGGTAAAGTGACGGCCGAAGATTTCCGCTGCTGAGAGGACAGCTAATTCAGCGGACGGAACAGTAAAACCTGCAGGTAATTCACCGATACGCGCCTGAACAGCATCCCATTCTTCATCTGTACCGCATATCTCCTTAAAACGTTTTTTTTCGCTTTCGTGGTAAAAATACATCACGACACGCCAATTATTATCGTGCCAATGCTTAAGAATTTGTCGGATATAATTTCTGCATGCTTCCTGCATAACGAAATCCCCGCTTTCAAAACTTCCCTGAGGAGTAGGTAAAAAAGTTAAGTCATCACGCTGAAAAGCTTGGTACATCGGATGATTCGGGTCTACACTTTCGGGCGGATTTTCCGTAATAATTACCTGTCCCTGTATACCTGTTCCGGGCAAAGCTACCACTATATCATCTTTATGTATTCGATCTTCCAGAGTTTGTTTTTCTTCCGGTTCCCTCAAAAGAATGTCTGTACTATTTAATTTACTGTAAGAGAGTTGGGAATCGACATCAAAGGCTCGGATACTGTCTATGGTGTCATCGAAGAATTCGATACGGAGTGGGGAAGGAGTTTGGAGAGGGAAGACATCCAGTATTCCGCCGCGTAAACTCCATTGATTGCGAGCAATAACTCGATCAACTCGTTCGAAACCGTGTTCCGACAATAAATTCATCATTCTCTCCGGCGGGTAATCGCTTTCTCCTACAGTTAAGTGAATTGCCGACGGGGTACCCTGCTCAAATTCCGGTACAGGGTCGCCCAAACCGACGGCTGTAACGATGACTACCTGAGTTTCTCGGTGCGGTAAAGATAAACGGTAGAGGGCATCTAGGCGTTCGGCGGTTACATCCGGGTCGCTTACAGCGCCCTGTATCTGCCATTCCTGCTCCGGAATAAATAAACAAGACGCATTACCCCACAACGGATATTCGGTGTATACCCTTTCCTGCATCGGTAATCCATCCGCTACGACCCATACACGCGTTCCGTTCCGTACTTTATCCGTTACCATAGCTACAACAAAGGCAAAAGCCGCTGGACACGTACTCGGAAATACAATCGGCATACTCCCTTTTTCCGGTGTACACAGACCCTCGAGTACCTGCGCAAACGGCGTAGTACCTGCTACCAATTCTGTAAGCCTCTTCGCTATACGCGGTCAGTATAGCAAAGAAAACGAACGTTGTCAACAGAGAACTTTTCGCGAGTACAAAAGCTGGTCATGATGGCACTCAGGCAGTATAGAGAACAAAAGCAAGAGGTTGATTAACTTCGCTCATGATTCTTCGTACTTGCTCTCCCCTGCGTCTTTTCGCCATTGAGTCATCCTCCCCACCAACCTTCTTATTTTTTGGGAAAGGTGTGATAAATGTCTGTGGAGAGACTGAGGTTCAGGTTTCTTGTACCATAAATTTAAGTTCACCCTCGCAGGAAACTTCACCATTAACTGTACAACGACCGATAGCGACACCGATGGCACCACGCATCTTAACGAGTTCCGTCTCGATAATGAGGATATCACCCGGTACAACAGGACGACGCCATTTTACTTTATCGCAACTCATAAAATAACCGATTTTACCCTGATTAGCCGGGATACGCAACATGAGTATAGAAGCCACCTGAGCCATGGCTTCCACCTGAAGTACACCCGGCATAACGGGATGCCCCGGAAAGTGCCCCTGAAAGAATAACTCGTTTATCGTCAAATTTTTTTGACCGACACACTTTGTTTCTCCTTCAAATCCCAATATTCGATCAACGAGCATGAAGGGGTAACGATGCGGTAACAACTTGAGCACTTCGGAAGTATCCAACACGGTATCACCTATAGGCAGTACCACCGGTTTAGGTCTCCGGGCTAACATACTTTCGTATGCCTTTCGAAGTTTGACTGCCATCTGGGTATTGATACCGTGTCCGGGCATAATAGCTATCACATGTCCCAAGATGCGACGTCCGTTCAGAATAAGGTCACCTATAAGGTCCATAGCCTTGTGCCGGGCACATTCGTTGTGGTGGCGGAGCCCCCCCGCGCAAATGTATTGGTCCCCTTTGATAACGATGGCATTATCCAGTGTACCACCTTTAATCAACCCTTTTTCCAAGAGGGGTTGAATTTCTTCATAAAAACAGAAAGTACGCGCATCCGCTAATTCCTTTTCGTATATCTCCGGTGTCACCTCTGTGTCCAAGTATTGTGTAATCCGTCCGTTCGGTCCCACAGCTGTCAACGATATACGAAATTTTTTATCGGGCATAACCACAATCTGCGAACCATTTTTCGTTTCCACACTGAGAGGTTCGCGTATCTCCCACACTGTCAACGGTGCATCTTGTTCCGTAATACCTGCCTGTTTAATAAGTTGCACAAATGGGGCAGCCGACCCATCACATATCGGCGGTTCATTCGCATCCATTTCAATAATAGCATTGTCCACTCCCATGCCTGTCAGCGCTGAAAGTACATGCTCTACCGTATGCACATTCACCGAACCCTCTGCCAACGTAGTCGCCCTCTCTACCGTTTGTACATTCGTAGCCAACGCCGCAATAAACGGTTTATCCGGTAAATCTACACGCCTAAATCTTAACCCCGTACCGGGTTCCGCAGGTTTAAGCGTAAGTGTTACCGCCTGACCGGTATGCAATGATGTACCCTGTATGGATGCACCCCTTTCAAGTGTCTTCTGTCTTTCTTTCCCCATGTCTATGGCTTATTGTACCACTCTTATCCCTGTTTGTGAAGCGAAAAAATTATACACTCGAAAACAGGGAATTCGCATTCCGTGTTCACTACTTCCTGTTCCGGATTTAATTTGTTGAACGCCATTTATGCCTCAACACGGGGCAGGCTACAGGAGAACGCAGGCGAGCAGAGTGAAGAGAGGGACGGCGAGGGAGGGGGAGTCGATGAGGTCGATGACTCCGCCGATGCCGGGGATCAGGTGTCCACTATCCTTGACACCCAAGCCGCGCTTGATGAGTGAGCCGACAAGGTCCCCTACCACGGCGAGCAAAAAGATCGGCAGAGTAAGAAAAGCGGCAAGGAGCACACCGTTCCCCGGACCCAAGCAGGGATCGCCCCAACAGAGAGGAACAATCATGAAACAAAGCGTGGTAAGCAAGAAGGAACCGATGATACCCTCCCAGGATTTGTTGGGGGAGACCGCCGGGCTGAAAGAACGGGGAATGAGACGACGCCCCAGCAGGACACCGCACAGGTATGCCCATATATCGCTCAGTTTGGACAAAACAACGATGAAGAGAATCGGACCGGCGAGTTCGTTTCGGTGAATGGCTAAAAGCGCAAAAGCGAAGAGCCACCCGGGGTAAATAAAAGCGAGCAGCGAGGTGCCCAAACTACGCAGGGCAGCGGCAAAGTTTTGTTTGCCGTAGTCGAGACGCACCAGTTCGCAGACAAATGCCGCCAACGCGTACACAACGAGGGCAAGGAGCGGGTGGGTGCACGATGATACGTGCGCATCGAAGCGGTCATGCAGGTCAGGCGGCAGCAGGTACATGAGTAACCAAGGGTACAGACAGGTACCGACCAAGATGAGGGGGCGGTTGCACTCCCGCTCCTTGCCGCGTAGCATAAAAAACCACTCCACACCCGCCAAAGAGCACAGCAAACACACGAACGCCCCCGCATAGTACAAATTACCGTGGTCGCAGATGACAGCCGCAACGACACCTGCCAGCAGTGCCAGCAGGATCGCTGTGCCGGAGAGTCGTTTAAGGAAATTCTGCAACTTAGGACTCATAGCCAACCCCGTTCCGTGAAAACGACATTGTGTTAAGCGCAAGAGCGCGGTCAATGCAGGGAGCAACCGCCGCATGCCCACCCGGCACGAATATCCGCAAAGAAATCGTTCCCTTTATCGTCTACGAGGATGTAGGCAGGAAAATCTTTAACCGTGATCTTCCATATAGCTTCCATGCCAAGCTCCGGATACTCCAGACATTCAATAGACGTGATACAATTTTTTGCTAGGTCAGCTGCTACACCGCCGATCGAACCTAAATAAAAACCACCGTATTTCTTGCAGGATTCCGTCACCGCCTGCGAACGATTCCCTTTGGCAATCATAATGAGACTGCCGCCGTGAGATTGAAAAAGTTCTACATAGGAATCCATACGCCCGGCCGTGGTAGGCCCGAAAGAACCGGACGAATATCCGGCGGGAGTTTTGGCAGGACCGGCGTAGTAGATAGGATGCTCCTTGATGTAGTCGGGAAGCCCCTGCCCGGAGTCCAAGCGTTCCTTGAGCTTCGCGTGCGCGATATCGCGTCCCACGATGATGGTGCCGGATAACGAGAGACGGGTTTTTATCGGATACTCGGAAAGTTCGGCAAGAACCTCAGACATCGGACGATCCAAGTCTATGGGTACACCGATACTCTTTGTTTCGCGTAACTCGACGGGTATATATTTACCGGGGTCGCGTTCCAGCTCTTCGATAAAGATGCCTTCCGGTGTTATTTTAGCTTTAACGTTGCGATCCGCCGAGCACGATACCCCTAAAGCTACCGGACAGGACGCACCGTGGCGAGGCAGGCGTACCACACGCACATCCAAAGCAAACCATTTGCCGCCGAATTGTGCGCCGAGCCCAAGTTTCTCCGCTTCGGCTCGCAGTTCAGCCTCCAGTTCTACATCTCGGAAGGCTCGCCCGTATTCATTCCCTGTGGTGGGCAGTCCGTCGTAGTATTTAGCCGATGCTAATTTTACCGTTTTCAGACAGAGCTCGGCACTCGTACCGCCTACCACAAAGGCTATGTGATAAGGCGGGCAGGCAGCCGTGCCCAACGTACTCATCTTCTCAACCATAAATTTCTTCAACGAAACCGGATTCAACAAAGCTTTCGTTTCCTGATAGAGATAGGTTTTGTTAGCTGAGCCGCCTCCCTTGGCCATAAAGAGGAAACTGTACTCCATACCGTGGTCCGTAGCAAATATATCGATCTGAGCCGGTAGGTTGGTACCGGTGTTGACTTCGCGATACATGTCCGACGCCGCATTCTGGGAATAACGTAAATTGTCGGTTGTGTAGCAATCGTAGGCTCCGCGCGAAATTTGTTCTGCGTCGTTACATCCGGTCCATACCTGTTGTCCTTTCTTTCCTACGCAGATAGCCGTGCCGGTATCCTGGCAGAGAGGCAATACCCCGAGTGCCGCTACCTCAGCATTCCGTAACAGCGTAAGTGCCACACTCTTATCATTTTCAGAAGCTTCCGGGTCGCTCAGAATCCCCTGCACCATCCGTAAATGCTCCGGCCGTAGGTAAAAAGCTACATCGTGCCACGCAGTCTCCGCCAAAAGCCTCAACCCCTCCGGCTCTATCTTCAATATCGGGTGCCCGGCAAAATCTCCTACACTCACGTAGTCCTTAGTAATCAACCTGTAAGTTGTCGTATCCTCCCCCATGGGGAACATTTCCTGGTAAACAAAGGGTGGCGTTGCCATAGTGCCTGTACTGTACCACATTTTTTCCGAAATGACGAGCAAAATCCTTCACATATGCGGTACTTAATTTTTAATTGACGGTTGGAAAACTGACTCGCACTGCCGCACGAATGGCTTTGGGATAATATAACACGGAAACGTAAATGCAGCCGGATATTGACATAGATTAAGCGTGGTGATGATAACGGCTAAAGCATTGCTTTACCATATATGCTTCTCTCCGGCTTTGCGGAGAAAAAAAGCACCGGCGTATGTTCCCAAAATTGGACAGCACGGATGTATGCCCCAAGTGGCTGTGCTTTAGCGCCTAACTGTCTGATTTTATACTGATTCACTCCCATGATTTTCTGTAACAAAATCATCACCCTGCCTTAAGTTGTCTATTTTCTCAAAGCAAATGTGGATTATGGGTGTATAATAGTTTCATGATTACGACAACACATTTTATTTCCTCACACTTATGGAGTGCTTTTATGGCAGGCGATGCCTTAGGAGCTCCGGCGGAATTCCTCGATCGAGATGAAATTTTAGCATTCTATCCCCATGGTTTACAAAGTATGGTAGATGGTTTCGGTATCGTGCGTGACCGCTTAGCAGGGGAAGTAACGGATGATTCCCAAATGGCAGCTTGTTTACAACGTGCTTTGGAACGTGCCGATGGCTACAACCCGGCTATCGCACGCGATGAATATCTGAAATGGTTGGCTACGGACCCACCCGATGTAGGCGAAACCGTGCAAAGCACACTAATGGGAATTCCTAAACCTGAATCCCAAGGTAACGGTGCTCTCATGCGTGTCTTCCCTATCGCCCTGTGGACTCTGGAACACCCGGAGTTTGATTGGAAAAGCGCCGCTATGGACGACGCCGCTATCACGCACACAAACTTTACCTGCCATTTAGCGAATCTTGTTTTTGTTTCTGCGCTGCACTATGCCCTTGCGGTTAACTACGGTCAAGTGAACGAACATCGAGTCCCGGTTTCCCCGTCGAATGTCCTTCAATCTGCTATTACCGCGTGTGAAGAGTTTAATCCAAAACCCGAAGCACAAGCTATCATTCACGTCCTCCGTGAAGCTCGCATCCATCCCCCTGAATACGACGGCGAAAGCATCGGTTGGGTACTCGTGACCCTTCAAGGTGCTTTCTATCGGGAAGTCTTAAAAAGGGGTGAATTTCGGATTTGCCGAAAAGACGAGTATATGCTCCGAATCCTCATTAGCTGCTTTTTGCTACTTTATCACCCGCCTCTAGATACTTTTTGCTACATTTTATCTCTTTCCGGGCTCACATCCCCGCCCTCAGGGCACATTTCACCTCTTCTTTTAATCCTCGCAACTCCTCATCGCTCTCAGCTCTGAATCCCCCGATTTTGTCCTCACCATGTATGAAAATCTATACATGTTGTACGTGAGCATCGCCAACGTTACCCTTACCGTACATCTCTTTATCCCTATACACCTCATTTTTTTAAATCCCATGATCTGTTTAAGCCACGCAAACACGTGCTCTACGCGCGCCCTTATTTTCTTCACCATTTTATTCCATTCCTTATCCTCCTCGCTTAATTCCGCTTGCCCCCTCACTCTCCGCCTCATTATCTTCGGATTTATATTCTTCGACAGCAAATACTTCTCTATTTCTTTCCCATAATACGCTGAATCGCCGTATAACTCCGCTTTTATCTCCCCGTCTACAAGCTCCTCCGCTTCTTCTATTAACCTACCTATTTCCTGACTATCATGCCTTTTGGCCGTACAAACTACCACCTTCTTTACTATCTTCGTCACCGCATCTACTAGTATACTCGCCTTCTCTCCAAAATATATCCTACTCCCCTTCCTTGTACTCGTCGCATCCAAATCCTTGTTCCCGGCTTTGTGATTGCTCCACCCTTCAGGCGCTTTTCCTGTCTCCTTTATCTCCTCTTTTTCTTCAGGCTTAATATGCTGTTTCGGTACCTCAATAAATGTTGAATCTATCAACATCGTCTTGCTCCATTGAAGTCCTTGCTCCTGCATGCGCTCATTGAACATATCAAATAGCCGCCTAGTACCCTCGGGTCCTAATCGCTCATCACGAAATATACGTATCGTCTCTGAATCAGGTATTTCATCTCCTAGGTTCAGTCCAACAAACCTCAGAAAACTAATCCTATCATATAGCATAGCCTCCATCCCTACATCGTCGAGCGTGTTATGTGACTGTAATATGAGAATCTTAAACATCAGCACTTCATCATAGTGTGGTGCTCCTATGTCCGAATATTTGCACAGTTCCCTCAAAAGGGGACGGAACACTTCAAAATCGATATAATCATTCAATTTTTCAAATCCCATCCTCCTCGGCGCTTTTTTGCGACGAAATGCATGTATGTCGATCATAGGAAAGGTCATTTGTTTACTCGGTGCTGACATAGACTAAAATATTAAATTACACGCACATTTTAACACATAATCCGTAAAATGTAAAATCTTTTTTTATCTTTTATACTTTTTGTAATGTATTTTTCGTGTTTTTAAGACTTCCCTATCAATTATTGCATGCACCATCTTTACGCTCCGCCATCACCCGAGCCGCGTCTGCCGGCGGTGATACAGACACCAACGCAGCCGTCACAGCTGTGCTCTACGCCGCCACCTTCCCCAACTCCCGCATTCCCACATCCTGGCTCAGAACTATCCGCCGCGCTAACCCGGATTACGCAAAATACTTACCAACGTACCCTGAACCCTAGTTCACATGCTGTGTCAGACGTGCACATTATTCCTCAATCAAAAATCAAAAACCCAAAAGTGCCACCTACCACACCCGCCACTACCTGCCGCTGAACCGTTGCTCACCACATACCCGGTGGGCATGTTCCGCGGAGGGATCGCGCAACGGAGCGCGCACTAATCTAAAATCAAAAATGCGGCGGGGGGCTGAACCGCAGTCCCTCCGCAATGCCTGCCCCCCAACCCCATTTACGATTTTAGATTTTTGATTGACGATTGAAGAAGCTAGCGCGCTCCGTTGCGCGATCCCTCCGTGGAACGAGCCCGCCATGCGATGCTTCCCGGCTTTGCATCGTAAAAAATTCTTGCGCCACGGGAGCGCCACTATTTTCAATCAAAAATCTAAAATCAAAAATCAAAAATGCGGAGGGGGGGAAGGCGTGGTGGGCATTGCGGCTCGGCGGCAGGAGCAGTGGTTCAGGTTGCTAGGATGTAGAGAGCTAGATGTAGGGAAGCGAGACCGAGTAACACATTCATTCGTTTATCCGCAGGGGTACGGGCGATACGGTATAGTAAGAAACCACCTACGAGGACGGTAGGTAGCCAAAACCAATTTAAGGATACACCGGGCAGCACGCGTGAAAGTAGGTGCAAGACGGCATAGGGAGCGACCAAAAAAGCGATAGCGAGTCCTCTGGCACGGGCATCACCTAAACGAACGGCTAGGGTACGTTTGCCGGTGGTGGCAT
>CAZJIH010000071.1:0-10974 GCA_964545935.1 uncultured Akkermansia sp.
TACGGTAAAAAACACCCGATGGGTAACTTTACTTTTTTTGATTCCGGACGGAGGTGTCGGTGATGTTCGATGAACGATGAGAGGTGACCGTAGTTACGAGAAGTTTTAGGGATTCCCTGTTGACCGCAATTAGCCAGAATATTAAAATGCAATTCCGCGTGTAAATGTGCGGGGTACATACCGCGATTCGTACCGATTGTCCCGACTTGATCCCCGCGGCGTACAATCTGTCCCAATTTTACATCTATACGTTCTAAATGCGCATAAAGTGTCTGACAACACAGAACTTTTTTCGAATACGGGTCACGGAAAGCGTGTCTCACTATAACAACATTACCCCATCTTCCGCGGGCGTCCGCTGCATACGTTACCAAACCCGTACCTATCGTATAAACCGGGTCACCCTTATCTGAATTACCGCCGGCTTTCCCATTCCAATCTTCTCCCATGTGGCGTGGTATTTTAAGTCTCAGACCGCGTGATTTATAGTATCCTTCGCCGTCCGGTTTACCCACCGGATAATCGAAACCATCCGCCAAAGGAACGAATGCCCACTTTCCGTCAGGTGTAAATTCAGCTGATTCTACTCCGCACGCTCGATTTACCGTAACCGACCATACACAGAATACAAATATCCACGCTATGTATTTTACCCATCCCATATCCCATAGTATACCACGGTTTTTTACATCCGGCAAGCGCAAAACAACGCCATACCGCATTCGGACAAAAACCAGCACACCGAACGGTCAAACCACTCGGACAGAAATGTGTACCGAAGAATTTGTAAGCAATAGACAGAAAAAGGGTGATGTGAGATGATGAGTGGTTTTTACGCTCCTCCCGCATTTGCTAACGCTGCATCGCTCGGTGGTAAGAAATTTTTGAAACGAGCTTTATCGATCGACTTCATGTATGCTTCCTGCGGCGAGACGAATCCTTGCTGTAATTTTTGCCAGATAGCATCATCCATAAATTGCATGCCCATACCCTTTCCTCCGACAATAACATCCGCTAATTTTTGGGTAGCACCTTCACGTATAATAGCACCGACAGCCGGGGTAGCAAAAAGAATTTCATTGACGGCGACTCGTCCGGGTTTATCGCAACGTTTCATGAGCAATTGAGCCACCACGCCGCGCAGGGAACCGGCCAACATTGTTCGTGCCTGAGCCTGTTGTTCTGCGGGGAACACATCGATGATACGATCGACTGTTTTACGAGCGTTATTGGTATGTAGGGTACCGAAAACAAGCAATCCGGTTTCGGCAGCTGTAAGTGCAAGGGATATTGTTTCCAAATCTCGCATCTCACCCACAAGCACAATATCCGAATCTTCTCGCAGAGAGGCTCGTAAACCATCCGCAAATGACGCACAATTTGTCGGTACTTCTCTCTGAGTTATGATACTCTTTTTCGAGGGATGTACGAACTCTATAGGTTCCTCGATAGTAATTATATGCCGTGAGAAGTTAGAATTGATATAATCGATGAGGGCGGCCAGAGTAGTTGATTTTCCTGAACCGGTAGGTCCGGTAACAAGGACAAGCCCGGCTCGCATTTCTGCAAAACGTTTAATTTGTTCAGGTACATTCAGTTCCTCTAAGGTTAAAATTTTAGTAGGGATAATACGGAAGACGCAACAATATCCGCGTTGTTGTTTCATATAATTACAACGGAATCGCGATAATTCATCCATTTCATACGCAAAATCCGCATCGCCGCATTCTTCATAACTCTTCCATAAGTTCGGTGCACATATCGGTTGCATCAACTCTACCATGTCCTCATGCGTTAAAACATCCTGTGCTATAGGTATAATATCGCCGTGAATACGTACCTTGGGAGGCTGTCCTTCGGATAAATGTAGGTCTGACCCCCCTTTTTCAATGAGTGTCCTGAAATAGGTGTGTATACGAAATTCCATGAGAAGTGTTGTGAACGGTTATTTAAGAGAAGATTCGGGATGATCATGCAGGAAACGCTCCATAGAAACTTTATCCGTACTACGGGTATTGCATTCTTCAGCAGATATAATACCTTTCAGATAAAGTTCTTGAAGGGAATCATCCATGAGTCGCATGCCGATAGACTTTCCGGTCTGTATGATACCGGGTATCATAAATGTTTTACCCTCGCGGATGCAGTTGGCTATAGCCGCTGTATTGACCAACATTTCAAGTGCCATTACCCGTCCGGTCCCGTCTTTTTTTGGTATAAGTTGCTGTGACAGTACACCGCGTAAAGATTCAGAAACCATGATACGTATATGCTCGCGTTCATCCACCGGGAAAGCATCCAAAATACGGTCGATGGTACGTGCCGCCGAGCCGGTGTGTAAGGTACCGAGCACAAGGTGCCCGGTTTCAGCAGCCGTAAGCGCCAAAGATATCGTTTCCAAGTTGCGCATTTCACCGACCATAATAACGTCCGGGTCTTCACGAAGGGCGGCCCTCAAGGCCCGAGCAAAGGATTCGGTGTGGTGGTGTACTTCCCGTTGATTTACTTGGCACCCTGCCGGTGTAAATACTGCTTCAATAGGGTCTTCGAGCGTAATGATGTGGTCGTGGCGGTCTTCGTTGATGAACTGTATGATACTGGCGAGAGTCGTTGATTTACCGGAACCGACCGAACCGGTTACGAGGATAAGTCCGTTTGTGAAGCGTGTGAGTGGCTGTATATACTCCTCCGGCAGATTTATTTCGCTCATCGTGCGAATTTTGCTGTTGATGATACGGAAACAAATATCGTACCCGAGTCGCTGCTGTACAACAGACGCGCGGTAACGTCCGTGTTCATTGGCGTACGCAAAATCGGCATCTCCCAGCTTATTGAGATGTTTCCATGCCTCTTCTTTCAGGAAACTCTCGGCAAGCGCCTGAGTGTCTTCCTTGGTAAGCAACGGCGCACCTTCCCAAATAGGTTGCAATGTACCGAAACGCCTCCACGAAGGAGCACAGGCTGTCGGTAGGTGAATATCGGAGCACCCGCAGACTATTCCTTGCATGAGGTACGCGTCTACCCTCAAAGAAATGACTATAATGAGGGGATTGCCGTTCTGTCCGTAAATGTAGGCATGGTATTTTCCGGCGGGGCATGTTGCAACAAAGTCCACGTATCCTTCCGCATCCAGTTTTTCACGCTGTTCCGGTGTGGTACAACTTTCAATGAGTTTTTGCATGTCCTCGGTTGTAAGTTCCGGGGAATCATCTCGGATGGGAACATATACCGCGCTTTTCATCCAATGCGGTTTCATCCCGCTGCCCAACCAAAGTGCAGGACTAAGTTCCGTGCAGCTTAACTCCACATATCTGTCGATTTCTGTAAATATGGGTGGTGTGTCGCTCATAAGGGTCTTTCCGAATTCATGTATACCACAAAAACCTGCTCTTGGCGAGAAAAAAATAAAAAGAGACCCGCTTTTTCCGCACCCGTCCCGATAAAATTTCGAAAAGACGCTACAATGCCGACTTCCGCACGGGTTACAGGCACTCCGCGTACCGAGGGTGCTTCAACCTCATGGGTGCACGGATTTATCCCCACGCATCGTTTCGACCTTCGCCGCCTCCGACCATGCCCGCGCAACCCTGTTGCGTCAAACTCCCTCACTTCGTACTTTCATTCTTCTCCGTTTCCCTGCGACAAAGTCACCGCCCACCACCAAGATCTTAATTTATTCGGAACAGAGGTGAATTAAACGCTCGGAGTAGAGCGATGTTCGCGGAATAAACGTGCCTCCGCTTGTTGCCGAGGTAGGGGTGGGGTAGCCTGCATCCGATCAAAGAGCGGGTAACCGTCCGGGAGGTACACGAAGGACTGAGGAGCAGTAGAAAGCCCGAAGAATGAGAGAGGTAGGGGGGGATTAAAGAGGTGTAGAGTTCCCAACTGAAACGCTATAGCACGCACTCTGCCCGCATAATACGTGTCAAAAAAGTCTTTTGAAATCCCGGAATACTCCTTTGTAATTTCCCACACTTCCTCGGGCGTCTTATCAATTATACCGCAAACATCTACCTCCGCTACCACTTTTTTGACCGGATGCGTGGAGTAGATGAGTATCCTGTCCACTGCGCGTTTACAAGACCGTTTCCTATATTCGTACCTCTTTTTCCCGGAGAGTATCGGTGCCACATATTCCGGGTTAATCGATAATAACATCCTGCACATGTATTTTTCCTTGGCGTAAGATTGCTTGAAATTGCTCCGGCGAAAGCCGCATCTTAGTCGGGTAACTTCCCATTGTCCACATACCGTTATCTCGCAGCCATTTAAGATTCACATTGTTCCCGGCTCCGAAAAACCCACAATAAAGCAGTTCTACGATTGTCACGTTATTGAAGTTCTCATACTGCCTCCTTATCTCCTCCTCCGCAAAAACAGATTTGTTCCTTATTTTTGCCTTAAGTTCTTCAAAGGTCAGCAGAGCTCTTTGATTACGTTTTGCTTGAAAGACGTTTGTAACAATGCAATAAGAGGTAATACACGAACGATAGCTCTTTGACCCCTGCCCGGTATACTTTCGGTAGACCAGCACCGGCTCGCCAACGTAATAATCGATGCTCCGTGCTTTGCCTACGTATATTTTCCCGAGCCCATTTCGTACACTTAATCCCAGCTTGTTTCGCAATGTGTTATTGTTTGCCAACTCCGAATAAGCAAACATCGTATCGTGGTACTCATCATCGATAATGATATACCCAGCGTAACCAAACCTCTTTGAAATGAATGGGAAGAGTTTGTATGGATCACTCGGGTCTATGCATTGCCGGGACCTTATATACACTTCCTCTCCGTTTTTCTTCTCTCCTGCGTATTCAAATCCAAATTTGCGAAACATTGATATAAGATTCTCTTGTTTCGCAAACACCGTTACGTATATCTCCTCCTCTTCGCGCTTCTGCCATTTCCATAGGACAAGTCCCAGCCCACCTTCCCCGATCCGCTGCCCTTGGTACCTTTCCGCAACACGAAATGTACTAATCTTGAGACGTCTTCTTTGGGGTAGCGGTCGCGATGTTAACTCTATCACTTCTTCCTCCGGTTTTAACGCGATAAAAGCACCGATACCATCTTCGTCCGCAAACACAAGTGCTTTCCTCCCTTCTTGTGCCTTCGCACCAAACCAATCCACGAAACCGGAATAGTCTCTCTTCAGTGTGTCAAAGAAGGGGTCTTCGATGTCAATCCGGGAAAATTCCTGATACTCGAAACCGTTCGTCATTGTTCTTGAGGAGTCCGACCTGACCTCATTGTAGCAGCCCCTCCTTTCCTACGCAAGTAAAAAATTCGAGGCTTCTCAGCTTACACGCCCATCCCCCCAAAAAAAATTTCGAGAATCGACGCGATGCTGATCTCCATGCAGTGCGTACCGAGAGTGCTTCAACCTCATGGGTGCATGGATTTATCCCCACGCATCGTTTCGACCTTCGCCGCCTCCGACCATGCCCGCGCAACCCTGTTGCGTCAAACTCCCTCACTTCGTACTTGATTACCTCCGTGTTGCCGTGCGGTGAAGTGATCGCTCTACTCTGAGTGTCTGATTTATTTGGGACAGATTTGACTTAAATATGACTTAAGACTGTATCGTGGCTTGACATAGTAGGGTATTTAGGGCATAATGGCTGGGTATGAAAGCAAGCACATTATTAACGCCTGCACAGATTCTTGCGGTTCCGATGTTAGTAGCTGCGGCATTGACGTCTCACGCACAGGAGGCTACGAATGATCCGTTTTTGGATGCGATGCTTAAGGATAACACTGTCCCTAGTACAGAGACGGTAACAACAGCGCCTGCGGAGGGGCAGCAAAGTTCGCAGCAGGGGGGAGACTCAACCGTAAAGAAATCGGAAGGGGTACCTCAACAGCAGAATGTACAGCCGGGTTCACGATTAATTAACACGGCAGCTGAAACAAAGCTTATAGACCAAGAAGCTATTGTACGCGAGTTGGGGGAATCGACGGGGTTGGGAATATTCAGTAATGCTGGGGATTATGAAGGTAAGACTGTAACAAATGTAAGTATAAGGTATATTTCCGGGAAACCGACTGTACCTAATCAACGATTACTGGATGTTATTCAGACATCCGCCGGTTCTAAGTATATGTCATCGCGTGTTAATGATGATTTGGAACGCTTGATACAGAAAGGATTGGTAGGGAATGATGCGCGGGTGATAGCGGAGCCTTTCGGGGGTGGGGTACGAGTGATATTCGAAGTTCGACCGGCAGGGGTAATGGGGGGTGTAGGATTTACCGGAAATTATCATTTTAAGGCATCTAAACTCCGTGAAGCTACGAAACTTACATCCGGAAAAGTTATTAATGACCATGATTTAGCACGTGCACGGGCAGAAATTATACGATTGTACCAAGAGGATGGGTATCCGGACGTTAAAGTAAGATGGCGGCATACCGGTACGGCTCGTGAAGGTTATAATGATGTTATATTTGATATATGGGAAGGACGTGAAATTCGGTTACAGCACATACGTTTTACAGGTAATAAACAATTTGATGCGCTTCAATTGCGTCAAATTATGAAAACTAAGCAACGCAGTATCTTCCATTGGATAGACGATTCCGGCAATATAGACCGTGAGAAAGTCGATGATGATATGCAGGAGATCATACGTCATTACCGCAATTACGGATATTTACGGGCAGCTATCACTAAGGTAGACTATTCGTCTAAGAGTTCGGCGACCGGACCGCAGGATGTCGATATGCGTGTTTATATATACGAAGGACCGCGTTATCGCGTACGTCATGTATCATTCAAAGGGAATTCCGTCTACACATCCCATGAACTTCAACCGGGCATGAGTATGCTTGACGGGGATATATATTCCCTGCAGAAAGTATCCGATGATGCGACGATGATACGCAATTATTACGGAGCGAAAGGCTATGCGGATGCGGATGTACGACCGAATATCAATGAGGTAGGAGTTGAAAAAAACGGTACGCATATAGTTGATATATGCTATGAAATAACGGAAGGGAAAAGTTATCGTGTAGGACGAATTAATGTACGTGGGAACACGAAGACGAAACCGTATGTTATTTTACGGGAATTACCGCTTAAATCCGGTCAGAATTTTAATTCGGTTGATTTAGATGTAGCGCGGCGGAGGCTTGAAAATTTAGGATATTTTGAAGATAAAGGCGTAGAGGTATCGCCTTCGGCTTCCGATATTCCCGGATATCGCGATATCAACATCAATGTACGTGAAAAGATGACCGGGAGTCTGAGTTTCGGCGTAGCTTTCTCATCCGTTGAAAATGTATATCTATACGCAAATGCGACGCAATCGAATTTTGACATACGCGGGCTTTTCGGTAGCGGTTCATTTGTAGG
The DNA here is from genome assembly GCA_964545935.1 of uncultured Akkermansia sp. Lineage (GTDB taxonomy): Bacteria > Verrucomicrobiota > Verrucomicrobiia > Verrucomicrobiales > Akkermansiaceae > Akkermansia. The sequence continues at coordinate 7,358 of CAZJIH010000071.1, forward strand.
GGGCGGACAACACCTCAGTGTACAGGGAAAATTAGGATTTGATTATCAGAGTGCCGGTATAGCGTTGACGGAACCGTGGTTCCTCGACAGGAAACTTGAATTAACTAATGAGCTCTACTTTTCGAATTCATCCTACATGAGCGATTATTACACGCAGATAAATTACGGGTATGCCGTTACGTTGCGTCGTGCTTTGGATGATAAACAATCCGTACGACTTACTTACCGTATTGAAAATTATGAATTAGAGCCTCAAGGGAATGCACCGATTTTCTTTTTGGTTAATTCACGGGATTACAGCCGTAGTAATCTTTTACTCGGGTATGAATATGATACACGTGATAGCATGATAACCCCGCGTAAAGGAGGTAACATCGATGTACATACATCTTACAGCGGTCCGGGTAGTACTATTCAGACATATAGTATGGGAGCCGGAGCATCTGTTTACTACAATTCTATTTGGGATTCGATATTTAGTTTAAATTTCGGGATGGAGACTATAGACACGGTTGACAGTAAGAAGGAAGTACCCATATTTGAACGTTGTTATTTAGGTGGCCCGGCGAATTTACGTGGTTTTAGGTATCGTGATGTAGGTATGGTAGATGAACGGTTGTCCGGTGATGAAACGATGGGCGGTAATTCATCCGCTTTTGTTCAGGCTGAAGTCTCTATTCCTTTAGCGGATATGGCACGTTTGGCATTTTTTGTGGATGCCGGTTTTGTGCATGAGAAAGCATTTGATTTTAAGCCGAAAGATTTTTGTGCTGATTACGGGATAGGTTTACGATTGAATTTACCTATCGGACCACTTGCCGTAGATTACGCGATACCCTTCAAGACCGCTAATGCTATTGACCGTAGCGGTACATTCCAATTTTATGCCGACTACAAGTATTGAGATATTGCATTTACGGGAGAGGTTGTGCATGATATGAACGGGATGCCTTTGCCGTTTGCACCGCCCTGTGAGGCGGATATACCGCGGTTGCGCGAGGTAACATCCGGTGCATGCTGTAGTGATCTTGCCGTACCTAACATCTTTTTACTCAGTAATAAATACCACACTACATTGGCTTTTGAAGATGGATTCTTTTTTCGTCATTTCGAAAATAATTCACGATTGGAAGGTTACGCTTTCCCTATAGGTACGGGAGATGTAGCCGGGGCTCTCCGTCGTATTCAACAGGATGCCGCCGCCGGGGGACGCCCCTACCGCTTTTGTTTGCTTACGACGGAGCAATGTGATGTGTTACGAAAGTTATATCCGGGGTATTTTACTTTTTCCGCTGATCGCGGGGATGCTGATTATATTTACCGACGGGAAGATTTAGCGGAGCTACCCGGTACGGCGTATCACGGAAAACGAAATCATATTGCTCAATTTATACGTTTGTATCCGGATTGGACTACGCGGTCTTTGTGTACGGAAAATGCATCGGATGTTCTTCGTATAGCCCGTGCGTGGTATGATGGGGAAACGGAGGTATCGGAGGCGATGCGATACGAAATTGATGCTATTGAACGAGCTGTATCGATGGCGGAAACTCTGCAACTTACGGGGCTTATACTGTACATTGACAGTATGCCTGTAGCTATGGCAATCGGTTCGATGATTTCTTCATCTGTCGCAGATGTTCACTACGAGAAGTGTATTCCGGATTTTCGAAGAGCTTATTCTCTTATTAATCGTGAATTTGCCCGTGCTCTCCCCCACTCCTGTACATTTATTAACCGGGAAGAGGATCTAAATTTACCCGGGTTACGACAAGCTAAACTATCTTACCACCCGACCCTTATTCTTGAACGTTTTTCGGCTTCCTGTTAATTTTTTGTTATGGTTTCTCACCTCATTCCTCCGTCCGTTTGCGCTTCCTGTCGCCTATGTTGTAATTTTCGTCGTTGTTCCGCTTGGGAATCTCCTTCGCTTTCTCCGGATTTAACGATTCATTTACAACGCGACGGAGTACCTTTAACACAACGTACAGATGGTTCAACTACTTTCGCTCTTCATTTTCCGGAAGATGCACCGCCGGAGTATGCCGCACTTTGTCCGGTACTTGACCCTTCTTCGGGTTGTAGACTGCCGCGTGAGATACGTCCGATAGAATGCAGGCTTTGGCCGCTTCGTCTGATGCGTTCATCGGAAGGTACTCTATGCATAGGACTTTACGAGGCGTGTCCCGCTCTTTCTCAGGATATTCGGACTCAACTTATCCGCGAAGCAACCGGTCCTATGTTACCTTTTCTCTTGAATATAGCTCATTCTCAACCTTTTATCGTACGTCCTACAAATTCGGCATACTCGATTATATGGAAACAAACTGAACCACAGTCCTGCTGTGTCCCACCCCAATGACCGTCACATGCTAGACACGATTTTGGGTGAAATCGTAAATGGGGCATGAAGAGATTTTTTAGAAAAGAATTTGTTCCATGTGGAACATTTTATGCGTTCTGAATGACATCCCGTCACTATTTTCTGTACCCTTATTCTAAAATAACATAAATTTAATCACATCTATCCCAAGAAAGATATGAACTTTGCAGAGGGCGATGACTTTGATGCAGGAAAACGCGAGGGTGATTGAGTACGATGTACGGAGAAGGAAGTACGAAGTGAGGGAGTTAGGCGCAACGGAGTTGCACCGGTGGAAACGATGAACGCAAAGAAGGAACGATGCGGGGGAACTAAATTCATGCACCCGTAAGGTTGAAGTCCCCTTGGTACGCAGAGCGTCTGTAACACGCATGGAAATGAACAACGCGGCGTTTTTTAAAAATTTTATTGGGACAGGTGTGAAATTTAATTCATGTATGTGCAAATTTTTCTTGTCAAATGAAGAAATTATGTTAAAATACGCTTGCTGCTGTACTCGTGACGTGCGGTATAAAAGCCCGGACCGTTAGAATATAGACCAAGGGTGCATTAAGGAAATGAGTTTCATGTTCCGTCCTTTTATAGGGATACCTCAGATAAACTTGTTTCTGTACCCATTTAACACACAGGGAACGCGGCTTCCCTACTGCCGACGGTACAGCGGCAACTATACCGTAGGTTCTGTCGTAGGGTGGGGAAAGAGTAAAGTCTGTGGTGTTTTTTAATTGAAGCGTTACAACAGTTAGGTGTAACATGGTTGTGCAGATAGAGGTACAAATACAGGGCAGGAAAGCGGGCGGCGGTAAGTCAAAGTACACAAAATGTTGATGCACCTGTGACAAATAGATCATGTGAAAACACATAGGACACAGCCGTGCAGCGACTATACGTATTGCATCAAAATAAAAAGTTACCGAAAGCCCGATGCATCAAAATTAGAGGTCACCCAACAGTCTACCCCTTTTGCCCCATTTTGCAAGTACTTTGTCTCTTTCGCCTTTCTTTTTTTTATATCTGTTCCCCATCTCTCCTTTTTGCTTCTCTCACTCAGTACACACTATCATCCTGTATGTCTTTGCTTTCAATCTTTTGCCGTGCCTTCGATGTATTTTGTTAGTGCCCACTTTTTATGGCATCTCTCCCCCTAGATACCCCAACACACATCCTTAGCTTCTCTGCCCTTCGTGCTTCTTCTGCTCTTCCACCCTTGCTTCTTTTCCCTGCACAGGTGTGG
>CAZJIH010000072.1:0-10915 GCA_964545935.1 uncultured Akkermansia sp.
GATTTACGATTGACGATTTAAGAAGTTAGGCGCTGCCGTGGCGCAAGGATCGGAAGTTAGTTACGAAGCGAAGCCAAGAAGCACCGCATGCGTTGGGCGGGTTCGTTTCCGCGGTGGGACGCGCAACGGAGCGCGCATTATTCTCAATCAAAAATCTAAAATCAAAAATCAAAAATGCGGAGGGGGGGCGGGCGTGGTGGGCACCGGGGTGGGGAGGCGTGAGCAGCGGTTCAGCGGTTCACTTTCCCGCGAGGAGTCGGAAAGTAAAGCCGTGAAGGTATTGAGATTCCGGGAGGTTAAGGAGTACCGGGTGGTCGGCGCGTTGAGTATATTCACGGAGGAGACGTAAGGTACAGTGGGCATCCGTAGCCGCTTCCCCGATTATTTGAAGGAAAAGTTCACGACTCACATGGTGCGAGCAGGTGAAGGTGGATAAAATACCGCTTACCGGCAGCATTTGCAGAGCTCGTAAGTGAATTTCCTTGTAACCGCGTAATGCGCCGGTAAGGGTATTACGACTACGTGAAAAACTCGGTGGGTCGAGAATAATATGCTCCCACTTCGGTGCCGCGCCTTTTCGTACCGCGTCACTCTCTGTCTTTAACATATCAAATGCGTTGGCGACAAGTGTTTCAAGTCGGACACCATTGAGGCGCGCGTTCTCGCGGACACTCCGGATGGCAGACTCAGAAATATCGGTAGCGGTAACTTCTGTCGCTCCTGCCAGTGCACAGGCTATCCCAAAGCCCCCCTGATTGCAAAAACAATCCAGCACACGACGTCCGTGCGCATACTGTGCCACTAGCCTGTAGTTGTCCAGTTGGTCAAGGTAGAGTCCGGTTTTCTGTCCGCCGCAGGGGTCAATCTCAAAAATAATTCCGCTCCCACGCGCGGTAAACGGTTCCGGCTTTTCCCCGTACGCCATGTGTATACCCGGTGTTATTCCCTCTGCTTCAAGCGCTTGAGCATGGGATTCATTGCGTACGACTATGCTCGTCGGTTCCAGTACCTGCCGCAATGCTTGCACAATTTCCGCTTCGTGAAGGTGCATGGCTAAGGTTAAGGTTTGCATGACGAGTACGTCGCCGTAGCGATCGACAATAAGCCCCGGCAAACCATCGCTCTCGCTCCATACGAGTCGCACGAGTTTTTCTTCGGGCAGGTCCTGCGCACGTTGTTCGGATGCCATACGGATGCGCCTCGTAAAGAAATCGACATTTAATTCCTGTTTTCTGCGCGAAAAACGCCGTGCTACGATCTGCGAACGTGGGTTGTATATAGCCGAACCAAGAAAATGATCGCGCCGATCTTTCAGCGCGACTACGTCCCCCGGCTGCGGGTCCCCGTATACCCCACGTACCTCCGTGCCGTATACCCATTCATGTCCGTGGAGTATTCTCGCTTTCGCCGCTATGATAAGTCCTCCCATACCACGCCTATTTTACCCGCCCTCACCCACTTCGACAAGAAAAACTACCTCGCCGATTTTCCAAATTTCTCCAATAATTTGAAAAAAATCATGAATTTTGACTTGCTTTGTGGAAAATATAGTGTAAAATAACTCACGCGATGCTGCCCCCGAGCGGGTGCAGCGTGTAGTTAGTTAATTAAAATCAACATAATTGGTATGGCTCGACTTTTCGGTATTGAAATACCCAACGAGAAACGCGTAGAGGCGTCCTTATGCTATATCTACGGCATAGGTCCTTCTACGGCTAAAAAGGTGCTGGAGCAGTCCGGCGTGTCACCCGATCTAAGAACCGGTACGCTGTCGGATATCCAGCTTACCAAAATTGTCCAAGCTATCACAAGTAATAATATCTTGATAGAAGGTGACTTACGCAGAGAAAAACAAATGGCTCTGAAACGTTTGACGAGTATAAATTGTCTGCGTGGTATCCGACATCGTAAGGGTTTACCGGTTCGCGGTCAACGTACTCGTACTAACGCTCGTACGCGCAAAGGTCGTAAGAAAACTGTCGGCGCTAAAAAATCTTAACCTTTTAATTTTTTTAATAATTACGTCAATGGCTGAAGAAAATATTCAGGAAAATAAGGAAGAAGTACCCGCTGCACCGGTAGAAAGCGTTGCGCCTGCTGCGGAGCAAGCATCTTCCCCCGCTCCTTCTCAAACGGAGAATACACCACGCAGAACAGAGCAGCACAGAGACATTTTTGCCGAGCTCGGTTTAGCGGATGATGAAGAAAAAGTTAAGATTCTTAAAGCAAAAGGTAGTAAAAATGTTACCACGGGTATCGTCCATATCTCGTCGTCTTTTAATAATACAGTCGTCAGTATCACGGATATGAAGGGTAACGTTATCGGTTGGTCCTCCGCGGGTAAAATGAATTTTAAGGGTAGTCGTAAAAGTACGGCTTACGCCGGACAGGTTGTCTGCCAAGATGCTTGCCGTCAGGCTATGGGACACGGTCTTAAAGAGGTGGAAGTACGTGTTAAAGGACCCGGTTCCGGACGTGAATCTGCCGTTCGTGCTGTGCAAACGATGGGTTTGGATATCACCACTATCTCAGATGTAACCCCCATCCCTCATAACGGATGCCGTCCGCCTAAAGCCCGCCGCGCTTAACTCTTTTTTAACTCTGAACTCTTTATTTTATACTTATGGCTCGTTATACAGGTCCTACCGCTAAGATAAGTCGCCGCTACGGTGTCGATCTCTTCGGCAATAGTAAGTCTTTTGTCCGTCGTCCCTTCCCTCCGGGTCAACACGGTGCCCGCGCAGGTCGTAAAAAGAAGTCGGATTATGGTATCATGTTAGCTGAGAAACAAAAGCTACGTTATACTTACGGTGTTCTTGAAAGTCAATTTCGTCGTTATTATCATGAAGCGTCTCGTCGCCGCGGTGTAACCGGTGATATCCTGCTTCAATTACTTGAGCAAAGACTCGATAACGTCATTTATCGCCTTAACTTCGCTAATACCCGTGCCGCCGCTCGTCAAATGGTGAGTCACGGGCACGTACGTGTCAATGGTAAAAAAGTTAATATCCCTTCCTACCACTGTAAACCGGGTGATGTAGTGAGTGTAGCTGCTAAAGCTCGTTCCCAAGCTCTCGCTAATCGTTTCGTGGAATTGAATACGGACGCGTCAACTCCTGAGTGGATTGAAAGTGATACCTCTAAGTTGACCGGCAAGGTTCTACGTGTCCCCACGGTGGAGGAAATTTCTCCTGTTGTGAACGTTCAGCTTATCGTTGAGTTCTACTCACGATAACCCGTAGTCTTGCTATCCGACCGCCCCGATGGGCGCTCCTCATCCTGCGTGTAGGATGTTAGCTTGAGATAGCGGCGAGGGAAAGTATCTTAGAGCTGTGGTGCACCCATGTCGGTCGCCACAGCTTTGTGTCGTCCCGTGTGCAGTGTGTGCGTCAAAAATGCGGTAGGATGGGAGTACCGGACATGGGTGCGCTGTGGCAGATGCGGTTTAGGGCATTCCGTATTCCAGTACCATAGCAGCCTCAGATTCTATAGCCGATTTCTCTTGGTCGAGTAGCTCATTTTCCATGCTTAAGATACGCTTAGAACGTTCGATCAACTCATCAGCTGTAGTAGGTGATTGAGCACGGACGTATGCGAGACTTTTGATCATGAAACTTCTCCAATTATTGTATTCCTTCATGCTGGCACGAAGTTTTTGGACGCGAGTACGGTGGTCGATAAGTTCATCTGCTACCTTAAGTTTTTCACGTTCATAGCGTTCCTTGCTCTGTTGATAGGTATCCCAAGTATAAAGTTCTGTATCCAATCTGTAGCTGATACTCAGGTTAAGACGCGTATCATCTTTGTCGAGGAAGGTACCTTGGTAAGTTCCGCCGGTGGAAGAAAAGAGGGAGGGACTGTAGATGCTTGTGTTAATCGTCGGTAAATACTCGAGTGCCACACTGTATTGAGCCATGCGTGCACGTTCCAAACGCATAGCAAATTGGCATACCACCAACTCACTGAGTTTATCAAGCTTCTTTTCGTAATCTTCCCATTTAATATGAGGCATACTCTCCGGTAAAATATTCCAACGCGCGCTGCGGTCACCGATCAATCGTGATACATCCCGCCAATACTGTCGATCTGTATCGCCCCACTTCAGCTTTTCCTGCTGCAAATTCTGTTTTTCATTCTCCGGGGTTGCATCGGCAAGTTGGCGTTTCTTTATTTCTACCTCTCGCTCACGTACTTTTCTGTAGAGTTGCGATACAGCTTCTTGGTAACGTCCTTCCTTCGCTTTAATGGCAGATATCGTCCGCACCTTTGCAGAATACACTCGGTATGGTATCTGGGTGAGTCCCGGCATGGAAAATGTCATGTTAATTGTGGTGCTCATCTCATCGGAATCGATAGGTTCCGTCAATTGAGAAACCGAACGTGTGATATAACTGTAATACGAAAGACCGGGTATCATATCCGTATACACACTCAGTGAATCTCGCTCCGCTTGCCGTATAGTATCTTCTGCCTCCAGTATCTGTATATTCCCCTTTTTCATCATGCTCAACGCCTGATCCCACGTTATCGTCCGTTCCGGCAATTGCTCCCATTCCGGCGTTTTTTCGTACATCGTGTTCACACGCCCCATCACACGCGCCACGCGTTGATCCACGCTGCATCCGTTCAATATCACCGCAATGGATATGATGATCAGTACCTGCTTCACCTACGTCATTGTACCATGTACCCACCGATCCGACAAGACAATTCCGCAAACCCTCCCTTCAATCGTCGACCAAAAAGAGGTAGGCGTGGTAGTTGGATGTAGTTCACGGTTTCGCAACTATTGTAGCTTTCGCATGAGAGGGCGGAGCTTGGTCGGTGACGAATTCCCAAGTAAGTCGGTGTTCACCGACAGCTAATTTACAGAAAAAAGGAATACGCAGCGTGTTGTCGGTGTTTGTACGGCGCGGACAACAAATGCCGGGTGTAGCGGGGAGAAGGAGACGTCCGCGTCCGACTTGTTCGAGTTCCGGTATCACGACCCAGATACCCGCGACATCGCACTGCAACACCAAGGTCGTGCTGTAAAAACCATTCTGTCCGCTCTTCTTCCACTTCAGGGGATACACGGATGCGCAGGTGGTAATTTTTGCATCCGGTGCAAGCGGAGCGTCTGCCGGACGCGTCTGCCGCATCATCTGCCATCGCTTCCGAGCCTTAAGCAGCGTGTATCCCGTAACCCACAAAAATACAGCCACTCCCAGTATTAACCACGATAGAACAAAGCGCTCGGCAACCGGTTCTGCGCCGTTCACAAGCGCTACAATGATGCCTATACTAACTGCTATCATCATACCTATCCCCACGCGAAAACCGAGCACCATGCCGGGAAATAGGATAAACAGCACCGCATACCCGGCAAATAAACGTGGATTCACCGGTGAGTTCCGCAGAAATTCATCGCGTGCCAGCCGCTCATGCAGAGCTAAGAGTTCGCGCTGCGTAGTATGGGCATCGATGGTCACGGAAGGATGCTTCGTACACTCAGTCTCATAGTTAATTCATGCGCGTCACCGGGGCGCAAATAGATACCCTCTGCCGGTACAACAGCTGTCTCCACCGCCAGAAAATGCCGGAATGTCCCCGATTCGATGTCCGATATCCCCGCTGCCGCTTTTTCTCCGGGGTTCCATACGACACATGAGTGGGAACCCTCGCGCTCAATCCGCACTTCCCGTCCCCATGCCCTATCTTTCAACGTAATGACGCGATCCGCCGGTATGGGATGGTAGATGCGGTCTATCGGTCCGGTCGGTATAAGCGGAGTTTCACTGTGCGTAACCACTTCATCGGCAAACTCCTCGAAAGACGCGTCCTCAAGTCCTTCTACCTGCACCTGTTCATAATCACTGACGGCGAAATAACTGTGTAAAGCAGCGGAGTACGGCATGGGTACATGTACGGCTTGGGTGCGCAGGGTAGTCTTTAGAGTGTCTCCCTCCATTTGCACGGAATAATGAGCCTCCGGCATGTCCGGTAACCTCAGGACAAAGGTAAGACGAACGGTTCCGTCGACAGTTTCCTCCTGCTCAATGAGTTCCCATTGAGATACGCGGGCTATTCCGTGTTTGGGGTATTTTGCCGCGTCCGTGGGGTGTTTCCCGAACCATGGCCAGCATATCGGTACGCCACCGCGTAAACCCTTCCCTTCCTTATATTCCGTCGCTCCGCTCATGTAAAATACGGGCTTTCCTCCGCGAGGTATCCAGTTCAATATGTGCGCACCATACAAACAGACCTCCATCTGCCCCAAAGCAGTCTCTGCCCGTACTACGGGAAATGCCTCGCCGCGCGATTTTTCTATCGTAATCATGCACCCATCATACCATAACCTACCCGCCAACGCAAGCGTGAACCATTGCCCCTCCACGACACACCTATATCTGTCCCAAGAAAATTAAAGGCTTAGTGGAGGGTGATGACTCTACGGCAGAATGACGCGTGGGAGGGCAAGAACGACGTACGAAGTCAAACAGATAGGCGCAACGGAGTTGCGCGGGTGGCGAAACGGATAAGTCCGCGGAGAGTACGCGTATAAACTGTACAAACGCGACCTCGCGAAGATTATCAGGATTTTTTTTTCGGGGGACGGATGTGGGGTCTGCGTCAGATTTGCTGGTATGACACAAGAGTAGCGCAGGGCGTAGGAGGCAGAGCCCTAACCTTGCGTCCACTTGTTCCACTCGTTGCAAAACATTCATCATAATTACATTACTTGCATAAAAGCGAGGAAGATTCCACCGAAGCATCAAGCCGCATTTTCCCCTTTTGGGCATGCGAATAATTGGGCACAAATGCAATTTTCTTTGTAATGCCCATGGTTACTGGATTCTTGTTGCCCATGGGCATATCAAACATCAGCAAATCAGAATTAGACCCCGGATGTGGTGAAAAATAGTTTTTTGACTGGCGATAGGGGACAGAATATGGTAGAATGGTGCTCGATGCAAATGAGTGAAGAAAGTGATCAGACGAGAATAAATGAGACTCACGAAATTGGAGGAGTCCCTTATTCTATGAGCGGACGTAACGGACGATTAGGTGAAGAGGCAAATTTCTCGGGCAGAGGAAATTCGGAGGAGATACCCGTACTATTTGAGAATGATTTTCTGTATAGGGATCATCCCGGGCTTGTATCACGCCCGGCGGTAGCATTGACGGAACTTGTAGCCAATGCGTGGGATGCCGGAGCGACGAAGGTAAAGATTCAGATACCGGATAAAATTGGAGGAGTACTCGTTATTGAGGATAATGGGATAGGTATGTCAGAACGCGACATCCGTGAAAAATGGATGAAGTTAAGGTACAATAGAGTAAAATATCAAGGCGAACGAGTAGAATTTCCTGCCGGCAAACATGGTATAAGGACAGCATACGGAAGAAATGGCATCGGACGTCATGGTTTACTGTGCTTCGGAGACGAATACAGGATCATCACTGCAAAAGAGGGAGATGACTACGCACTAGAAATATCTGTTACTACGGGACAGGATACGCGTACGCCTCTGTACATTCGAGAGCAGAAAAAAATTGATTATTCCGGACACCGAACAAGGTTAGAGGTTGTTGTACAGAGGAATTTACCACAAGCAGACAAAGTAAGGGAACAGGTATCAGCAAGATTCTTACATGATCCGGAATTTATCATTGAAGTAAATGGTACCGCTCTTCAATTGGAAGATTTAGAAAATTTAACGGATACAACAGAAATTTCGGTTCCCCTCAACAGTGATAAAGTAGCACGCATTAACATCTCCATTATCGATACACAAAAAGCCATTAGAAAGAATATTTTTCACGGAGTGGCTATGTGGCAAGGATTAAGACTTGTAGGTGATCCATCTTGGCGTTTAGGAGAGAATCAGGTGTTGGACGGACGTACCACGCTTGCCAAAAGGTATACGATCATTGTGGCATCCAATGACCTCGCAGATTTTGTAAAAGAAGACTGGAGCGGTTTCAGGAATTGCAAGGAGATGGATATGGTGTATAAAAAAATAACTCAATGCGTGGATGAGAAGTTTTCTGAATTGGTAAAACAAACGCTCCCCGAAACAAAGGAGTTGATAAAAAAGGAGCTCGGCGAAAAGTTTCAAAATGCGTCTTTACTGGCTCAATACGAAGCATATGAAGTCGTGGACTATATCGCAGAAAGGGCACCGAAAACCAAGCAGGAATCTTTTTTGATCGCAGTTGAGGCTATCCTTAATTTGGCATCGCGCAGCAGCGGTCAAACCCTCCTTCAGCATCTTTCCGAACTCGACCAAGACGACGTAGAGCGTTTGAATGTAATTCTGTCGAAATGGTCTCTCAAAGACGCACTTTCTGTCTTGGATGAAATTGACAAGCGACTCTCTATCATAGAAGCAATACAAAAATTATCATCAGACTCATCAGTAGACGAACTCTCCATTTTACATCCCTTGGTGACAGAAGCTAGATGGATTTTCGGTCCGGAGTTTGATTCTTCGGAATATATCTCCAATCGGCAAATGCAGACTGTAGTGTCTACCCTGTTCGGAAACGATGCAGTGCGTGTGGCTTCTATCAATTATAAGAAAAGACCGGACTTGGTCTGTCTCGCGAATTCTACTATTTCGGTCAGAGGTATTGAAGATTTTGACTCTAAATCACAATTGCCGTTTGTATCAAAAATTTTGTTGATTGAATTGAAACGAGGCGGACATGAAATACAGCGAAAAGATGTGGAACAGACAAGTGGCTATGTAGAGGAGATTATGGCATCCGATCTTCGACGTGCTAAAACGATTCATGCGTATGTCGTCGGTCATTCAATCGCGCAACACTTGCAACCGGTGCGGAAAATAGGTGATGAACATGAAGCATTTCTGTACGTAACTACTTATTCCCAACTTATTGATTCAGCCGAGAGAAGACTCTTCGGTCTACGTAAAAAATTGAGCAGCATGTACGATGATATCCCCGGGATGGAGTTGTACAATCGATTTTTTTAACTCTTTGATCGAGAAAGAATGCGCGCCACATGCGGTGGGAGGATAGTTTCCGGGATGAGTGCATCAGTGTAGAATCTGTCCCAAGAAAATTAAGGGCTTAGTGGAGGGTGATGACTCTACGGCAGAATGACGCGTGGGAGGGCAAGAACGACGTACGAAGTCAAACAGATAGGCGCAACGGAGTTGTGCGGGTACGACGGGCGGAAGCAAAGTCGGAACGATGCATGGGAACTAAATTCTTGCACCCGTGAAGTTGAAGTCCCCTTGGTACACAAAACGTCTGTAACACGCATGGGAAACAGCATTGCGGCGATTTTCGAAAATTATATTGTGACAGGTGTGGGCAAGCGTGTATGTGATATGGTTTAGAGTTGACCATACGGTTTAGTTGTGGTACGCTAGTGGTGCATGGAAGCACCGAAGGGCAGAAACGCATATTTCGCAGCGATGGCGCCACCGCCGCCACCGCCGTTGATTGAAGGAATGGTGCCTCCGCCTGTGCCGGGGGGTCCCATGGTTCCCCCCCCTGCCCCATTTCCACCGGCTGCAGCGCCGCCTGCCTCATCGCCGGGGAGGATAGCGCCACCTCCTGTACCTTTGATGTCCCCGCCGCCGGTACCCGGTACCACGATACCCCCTTCTAAACCTCATGGAACCCTGACACCTTCCGCTCCTCTCCCTCCGAAGCTAGCCCCGCTTCTGAATCCTGATTCCCACGCGATAGGTGGCGGTCGGATGCGACATGGCGAGTCTGAGCGGCTCTCCGGGGTTCCGTCTGTGCCGGTGTTATTTGATAATGAAACGATGGGAGGGGACGATGAAGCGGACACACCGATCGGGGCATCGGGGCCGGAGGTGTTACTGGAACCTCTGCATATACTCGACCCGTTATGCATCAAGTGGGGATTCGGCGTGGGGGTAGTACGTGGGGAAGCAAAGCCGGAAGCAGTGCTCCCACGACCGCCGCAGCGACCATCGCCTCAACGTACCTCCGTACCGGTATTTCTTAGTTCTCCCTCGTCCCGCGTACCGGTTTCTTCCGAACCCAGAGCAGGATACTTACGTCTCATGGGACTCTTACCGAGTGGACATCCTTGGGAGTGTACTCTACCATTTTCCGAATTAGGACGTCCGAATGGGACAGTGATAGGACGCGACCCAAGTTGTTCTCACGTCGTGCTAAAAGAAAATTCTATTTCACGGCGACACGTACTCTTGGAATATATCGACAATCATCTAGTCGTCACCGACATGGGGTCTACCAACGGAACCTTTGTCAACGGACAGCGTCTCGCGCCTACCGAGCAACGCGTACCTGTGGAAGACGGCTTTATCCTCATGTTAGGAGAGATATCACTTCGCGTGGAACTCCTACAACCTTCTCCGAACTTTAGACCGATGTAATATGAAACAAAAACGCTTAAGCAAAAATTACATGTACTTACCTATTCAAACTATGACACCCCGCACTACTTCTACCCCTGAAAACTCTCCCGAAATACCGTCAGAATACGGAAACAATCGGGCATACGCAAAAAAATATGCGTTGCCGCTAGCTCGGCGTCTCCGAGGAGTTGTTCTGACTTTGCTGTATGCCGTCGGTATATCCTGTGTATCAGATGGGAAGGAGGTATTGTGGTATAATGAACCGGCGGATGTGCGAGCGGCATCCCTACCGTGGGCGCCGGATGGAGAAAGTGATTCGGACAAAGCTGCGCCGGGTGGGGATGTGTGGGAGTCCAAAACCCTACCGCTCGGCAACGGTCGCATCGGTGCGACCGTGTACAGCGGGATGAAATTGGACGCAGCTGTACTCAATGAAGTCAGTTTGTGGAGCGGTGGCGAAAATCTACCCAACAATGGTTCCGGATATGGTTATGGTCCCCTCGCCGGCAGCGATCAATTCGGAAGTTACCAACCCTTCGCTCACTTTT
>CAZJIH010000073.1:0-10878 GCA_964545935.1 uncultured Akkermansia sp.
TTTAGATTTTTGATTGAAGAATAATGCGCGCTCCGTTGCGCGTCCCTCCGCGGAACATGCCCGCCGGCGGATGGGTATGCCGCAGTTTGGCGGCGGGAAGCGGCGGGTGTGGTGGGCATGGCGGGGATTTTTTTTGATTTTTGATTGAGACTCTGGCGTGCACTGTTGCGCGTTCCGCCGCGGAAGACTCCCCCGACGCATGCGCTGCTTCACGGGTTTGCGGCGTGACTAGATTCCGATCGTACCTTGTATTTGCAGCATTTCACGCATTCTTATTGCATGGACAGCCCGCACCGCTAAGCCTTAAATTTTCTCGGGAGGTATAAGAAAAAGGTTCCGATATGGTAAAAAATGCGCTGGAAATTACGTACAATACATTTGTATGAAGCATGGTTTAGTGATTGCGGCGATGCTGATGATGGTCGGGGTAACTCAGGCGTTGCCTGTAAAAGGACAGGCGGAGCATGTGCAAGTGGAGAAAGCGACAACGGGAAAGGACTATGTAGCTCGGCGGAGTATAGGGCAGGTGGAAGCCATTCGTACGGTTAATGTGCGCGCAGCTGTGGAGGGTTTTCTTACGGAGACAGCTTTTCAGGAAGGAGCCTCGGTGAAGGAGGGGGATGTACTCTTTCGTATAGATCCACTTCGTTACCAAGCTGCCGTGCAACAAGCAGAGGCTACCTTAGCGCGTATCGATGCGCAAATTATATACGCAACCAACAACTACAAACGACTTTCTACGCTAGCCCGGAGTCAAGCGACTTCCAAGGAGGAGACAGAATCTGCTTTAGCCAAGTTAGAAGAGCTCAAAGCGAGTCGAGCCGGTGCGCAGGCAGACCTTACGAAGGCGCGTAAGGATTTATCTGATTGCACTATCCGCGCGGAAATTACCGGGAAAATAGGGCGTGTCGCTTTTGCGGTCGGAAATTACATCACAGCCGGTGAAACTCTGGCTACCATTGTTCAAGTCGATCCTATTTACGTACGTTTCCCGTTGAGTCAAAGCGATGTCAACGGAGCCTTTGGGGGACCGAGACGTATCGATAGTGTGACCGATGTGCGTCTTGTTACAGCCGGTGGTGCCCAATATCCCACTGCCGGTCATATCGATATCGTCGATAACCTTCTCGCTGATAATACTGATTCCTACACCCTTTGGGCAAAATTTGAGAATCCGGATAACACACTTATTCCACGCGGTATCGGAGCTTTGCTCATCAGTATGACGGATACCGTAGAGGTTACTACTGTGCCGCTTACCGCTGTTCACCACGATGCCGCAGGTTCCTTCGTTTACACGGTTGCCGATGACGGTACTGTGGCGCGTCGCGATGTTATCTCCGGTTCCATTCGCGGACGCTTGCAGTCAATTTACGACGGACTTCGCCCGGAGGAAATGGTTATCACCGATGGTGCGCACAAAACGCGCGAAGGGGCCAAGGTTATACCGGTTTTCCCGGATCAAAAAACTCTTCCCGGTAACCAATCCCCGCCCGGAAAACGTCCCCCGGCAGAGAATCCGGCTGTATCGGTAAAAATAGCTGAGGTTCAAACAGTTGTTGACCCCACAGTGCTGGAATGTCATGGAGCTCGGGTGGAGGCTATCAACCGCGTAGATATACGTCCCCTCGTTCAAGGCATTCTCTCTGAGCCGGGGTTCAAGGAGGGCGACCGTGTCAATAAAGGCGATGTCCTTTTTACGATTGATCCCACACGCTACCAAGCAGCCGTGGATGCTCAACTCGCTGCTATCGAGGTCTTGGATGTTCGCATAGCCGATGCCCGTGTCAAGTTGACCCGCCAACAGCAGCTTGCCGCCCGCCGTGCCACAAGCCGCGATGAATTGGAGAGTGCGCAGGCGGCCCTAGATGAGCTGCTGGCGGATAAAGCGGGAGCGGAAGCTGCCCTTACAGTCGCCCGCGATAATCTTTCGCGCTGTACGGTTCGTGCCAAGATAGACGGACGTATCGGTCGTGTTAACTTCTCCAAGGGGAATTACATTGCCGACATCAAGTCTCCCCTAGCTACCCTCATGCAGATGAGTCCCATCTACGTGCGTTTCTCTTTGAGTGAAAACGATATCCTTTCGCAATTCGGTACGGTGAATCAATTGACGCAGGACGCGGTCATCTCACTTGTCACCGCCACCGGTAAATCATTTCCGGAAAAAGGGCGTGTCGCCTTCTGCGATAACCTCGTCCAATCCGATACCGATACACTCAATATCTGGGCTATTTTTGATAATTCCGAACGTTTACTTCAGCCGGGAGGTGTTGTTACCATACGTCTTTCCCGTAGTCCGACTGTTAAGGTTCCGGCTATTCCGGCGGAGTCCGTTCTTACCGATACGCGCGGGCATTACACGTTTGTTGTGCGCCGCAATCGTGCGCGGGAGGTTCGTATTCATTGTGGTACACCTACTGCGGATGGACTCGTACCTGTTTACAGCGGGATACGAGCGGGTGACTCGGTTATCCGTACAAATTTAGCGGCACTCGAAGATGGTACCCCGGTCTCTCTCGATTAACCTACCTCATTCTTTATGTTTTCTGATCTTTTTATTCATCGTCCGAAACTGGCTTTCGTTGTTTCCATCCTTATGATGTTGGGTGGTCTCCTCTGCGTCACTAAAATGCCGATTGCAGAATATCCGGAAGTTTCCCCGCCTACTATCAGTGTACGTATGACGTACAGCGGAGCCAGTGCCGAGGAACTTGCCGAGGTCGTTGCCGCCCCGGTGGAGGAGCAGCTCATCGGTCTGGAACACCTCGTTTATTTCTTCTCCTCCTGTGCCAATAATGGTACCTATTCTCTGTCATTGATCTTTGAGACGGGCACGAATGATGACATGGCGTTCGTGGATGTATCGAACGCGATTAAGCGTGTCGAAAGTAAACTTCCGGCAGAAATTAAACAAACCGGATACAATGTTCATAAACGCTCGGGGGATATGCTCTGTTTCATCAATTTCATGTGCGATGAAAATAAGATGAGCGTGCTCGAACTCGCTAACTGGGTGCGTATGAATGTGCGCGACCGTATCGGTCAGGTCGATGGTGTGTCCAGTGTGGAAATTATCCCGTCCCGTAACTATGCCATGCGTGTCTGGATGAACAGTACGCGCATGAGTGCTCTCAATATCACGCCGGCGGATGTCAACGCGGCTATTTCCGCTCAGAATGTTCAGGCAGCTGCCGGTTCGGTGGGCGCGGAAGATGAACAATCGTACGCTACGTTTAAGGTTACCGCTACCGGACGTCTCAAAACCGCTGAACAATTCGGTGAAATTATTGTGAAACGCGGGGCGGACGGACATGTTACCAAGCTGAAGGATATAGCGACAATTGAGCTGGGAGCCGAGCGTAATTCGGGGTACAGTCGTCTCAACGGCAAGGACGCGGTGGGTATGATTATTCAGCGGAACAACGAAGCTAATGCATTGGCTACGGTAGAAGCTGTCCAAAAAATGATGCACACGATAGAGCCGATGATGCCGGATGGTATGGAATGGACTATGGGTTACGATCCCACCAAAGCTATCCAGGCGACGCTGGAAGAATGCATCACCACACTTGTGCTGGCCCTGATTCTCGTGGTGGCGGTTACCTACCTCTTCCTCCAAGATTGGCGCGCTACGCTTATTCCCGCTTTGGCTATACCTATTTCTCTCTTAGGGGCTTTTATGGTGATGTACGTGCTCGGTTACAGTATCAACGTACTTACCATGTTCGGGCTCATCTTGGTTATCGGTTCCCTCGTGGATGACGCTATCGTGGTAGTTGAAAACGTGATGCGTCTCATTCAGGACGAAAAACTTTCTCCGAAGGAAGCTACCCTCAAGAGTATGCGTCAAATAACGGGTGCGGTTATAGCGACAACTTTGGTAACGCTGGCGGTGTACGTGCCTATTGCTTTTTACGGTGGTATGGTAGGTGTTATTTACACACAATTTTCCGTTACCATGTGTGTGGCACTTTGTATATCTACTTTCAATGCTCTTACACTTTCGCCGGCTCTTTGTGCCCTTATTTTACGACCTGCCGGTTCTAAGGAAAACCGATTCTTCACGTTCCTCTTTGCTCCGTTCAATTGGTTTATGGCGTTCAGTCGCCGTATCTATCTCTTCGGTACGAGCATCCTCGTCCATCGTGCGTGGTTGACTGTTCTCCTGCTCGCCCTCGTTTTGGGTGCTAACTATATTTACTACGGAGGTGTTCCCCAAGCGTGGCGTCATCTCTTCCAAGGTGATACCCCACCGCAGCGTCAGTCCGCGCCGCCTCGTACCGCCGCGCCTAAGGCTTCGGCTACGTCTACCCTGCATCTCGCGGATCTCCTGCTGCCGGATGCCCTCAAAAATTCCTTTGTACCGACCGAGGACAAGGGAGCTCTGTTTGTTATGGTAACCATGGAGGGAACAGCTACCGCTAAACAACGTACGGATAAAGTATTGCGTCAATTGGAGGAGAGAGTAAGCAAGCTACCGGGTATTCGGGCTGTGACTGCTCAGAGTGGCTATAGTTTTACCAGTGGTAGCGGTGAGAGTAGTGCTATGATGATTATTCAGCTCAAACCATGGGACGAGCGGACTTCGCCGGACCTGCACGTTTCCGCCATTGCTCAGCGGGTGAATGCTGTCTGTGCCGATATTCCGGAAGCGTCAATCATGGCGGTTACTCCGCCGGCTATCATGGGGCTGGGAATCACGGGCGGGGTATCGATGGTGCTTCAGGTATCCGGCGATGCCACAACTCTGGACCTCGGCAATATGGTGAAAGAAATTCAGCAGAGGCTCCAGGCTCACTCCGATAAAGTTGCGCTGGTTCGTAGTGAATACAACGCGGAGAGTCCCCAAATCCATCTTGAAATCAATCGTGAAAAAGCTCAATCTCTCGGTATTCCGGTGAATACTATCTTCACGACCCTCCAGAGTGTGCTCGCCTCATCCTATGTCAACGATTTTACCTTAAACGGCTTCAATTTCAAAGTAATGGTACAGGGTGCCACCGGCGATCGCCGTACGCCGGATGATATCCTGAATCAGATGGTGCGAAATGAGCACGGTGAAATGGTGCCGCTCTCCGCCGTGTGTTCTCTGTCCTATTCCATGGGACCAGCTCAATACGCACGCTTCAATCAATACATGAGCGCGGATATTACGGTGATGCCGGCTGCCGGTGTCAGCTCCGGCGAAGTCATGGACCTCATAGATTCTACCGTCGCAGAAATTAACAGAGAAGAACGCAAAGCAGGTACCAATCGCCAATGGATGGTTTCTTGGAAGGACCTTTCGTACCAAGAACGTCAGAACGTAGGCAAACTCGGTACACTCGTCGGTTTAGCCATTCTCTTTGCTTATCTCTTCCTTGTCGGTCAGTACGAAAGTTGGTCTACGCCCATTCCGGTTATGCTTACGGTCAGTGTTGCTACCCTCGGCGCTCTCATGGGTGCTCAACTCTTCGGTCTTTCCCTTTCCATCTACGTCCAACTCGGTATCCTTATGCTTATCGGTCTCTCCGCTAAAAACGCCATCTTGATGGTTGAATTTAGCAAAGATGACCATGAAGTCAACCACACCCCCATTAAACAAGCAGCCATGAACGGTGCCAACCTCCGCTTCCGTGCCGTTCTTATGACCGCTATTTCCTTCATCTTCGGGGTCATCCCCATGGTTGTCGCTACCGGTTCCGGTGCCGCCAGCCGCCAAGAAATCGGAATTACCACTTTCTGCGGTATGACACTCGCCACCCTTTTCGGTATCTTCCTTACCCCCGCCCTTTATGCCCTCTTCGCTCGCATCCGCGACAGTATCTACGGGCTCTTCCGTAAGGCATAAGGCGCACCCGATAAAGCAAGCACGAAGGACGAAGTGTGGAGTCAACCGGTTAGGCAAGAACACGGACGCAGCGGGGATCGGTCGCTCGGGTTCTGTAAGCCGGATTCTGTCCACCCATACGCGGGTTGTGTGGTCATTTTTCTCGCAGACCCGGAAAGGGACTGTGCTCTGCGTGGTGCAGAGTGCGACTAATACCCGGGGGAGTTTAGGCGGGCAAGGCGACCCTCCCCCTATTTGTCTTGCATCGCGTGGGGCTTACCATGCCGTTGCGGTTACCCGCAACGCGGTGGGCTCTTACTCCACCATTTCACCCTTACCTACTACAGGCGGTATTTTTTCTGTGGTGCTTTCCGTCACTATAGCTTAAACTATAGTTCCCCCACTTTCGCAGGGCACGCTGCCTTGAGATGTCCGGACTTTCCTCTATGGAGCTTACCCCCACAGCGACCACCCGAACCCGAGCGACACGATTTTTATACCACATTATCTCGAGGAAAGCAAGAGCAAAGACACCGCAGAGCGACGAAGGGTATATGAAAGGCTCTTTGGGGATTTTTTGATTTTGAAAAGTGTTGACAAACTACACGGTCGTGGTTTATAAAGGGGGAGAATATGATGACACTTGAGATTTTTCGACAAAAGATAGCAGCCGGGGATGCATTGGAGGGTGCGGAGATGATAGCTTTTATGCGTGCGCAGAGCGACATCAGTCGTCGGGTACAGTCTGAACTTAACAACAGCTACCACAGTCCGAACGAGATACGTCAAATTTTTGCCCGACTCACCGAACAACCGGTAGATGAAACATTCACACTTTTTCCGCCATTTTACACAGACTTTGGGCGAAATATACACATCGGTAAACGTGTGTTTATCAATTCCTGTTGTCAATTTCAGGATCAGGGCGGTATATATATCGGAGATGATTGTCTCATCGGACACAGCGTGATACTCGCCACACTCAATCACCATTTAGAACCCTCGCTACGGCAGAATTTGGACCACGCGCCCATACGTATCGGCAAAGGGGCATGGATCGGGGCACGAGTGACCATACTCGCGGGGGTAACAATCGGGGAGTACGCTGTAGTTGCTGCGGGGGCAGTTGTCACGAAAGACGTGGCACCGTACACCATCGTAGCCGGCGTACCGGCGAGGTTGCTTCGTCGAATAGAGCAAGGCGAGCACTGCAAGCGCGACGCAGAAAGAGGCACAGACACGCGGGATGAATGACTCGGCGAGTGACACGTAAAGTAGGGAAAGGGGATGAAGCGAAGGGAAGGCAACGTGAGATGGAAAGCGAACGTACAGAGGGGAAAAAGGAGTTTTTACCGCATGTGCAAGGGATACGGGGATTGGCTATAGCACTCATTGTGCTCTACCACCTGAATCCCGCATGGTGCCCCTGTGGGTATTTCGGGGTAGATATTTTTCTACTGATCACCGGATACTTCATTCTCCGAAACGAATTGACCGCCGGGGGAGAAAAGAAGGTGGGGGACTACCTACACAGGAAATGGTGGCGGATAGCACCCGCGGTAACGGCGGTTGGAACAGCAGTATTGTTATTCGCGATGTGTGCCATGGTGAGGAGTCGGTGTGAGGATGTGGGGTATACGTTGGCGGGGGCGATACTCGGGGTGAGCAATGAAGTTGTGGCACACAGAGGGAACTATTTTGCCATGCACACGCAGGAGAATCCGTTGATGCACCTGTGGTATGTAGGGGTGGTGGTACAACTCTACGTGCTTACGGCGCTGCTCATGCTATTCGGGAGGCGAGTACGGTGCGTACTTGCGGGGGGCTTGGGGGGCATCTCGTTGCTGCTCTACGTGGCGTTAAGTTACAAGGAGAGTCATGTATGGTTGTTGACGCATACGGAGGGATTTGCCGGGATCATCTACCCGTATTTCAGTACAGCCACACGTATGTGGGAAGCTGTAGCAGCCGCTGCGGTGGTGCTTTTACCGGCATGGGAGAGCCGACCTACGGCACGTGCTGTGACTGCACTCCTAGGCATGGTACTGCTTGTGGTGCCTGTATGGTGCCTACAAACAGCATCGGCAGCCTGTTTTTACAGTGTGGGTGGGGGGATACTGCTCATACGCTATGGCACGGCAGGGGTTGTGGGGAAGATACTCCGATGGGCTCCCGTACAGTGGTTGGGCAAGGTTTCGTTTTCACTCTACTTGGTACATTGGCCCCTCATTGTACTGTGGAAGTACCTGTGTTTCCGCGAATTGTACGGGTGGGAGTACGTCCTGCTTATGTTTTTGTCGCTTGTTCTCGGTTGGGTACTGTGGAAGACAGTGGAGACGCGTAGTCTAAGGTGGAAGGTGGGCATGCCCACATGTGCGCATCGGGTATGTGTCGGCGTGATGGTAATTGCACTCGTCGGTAGTGTAGGGTATTATGTCTCTGTTACTGAGGGGGTAGAGTGGCAGAGGGTACCTGACAAACAGTTGCATGGATTTCCGACTGAGGTATTTGAGCACCGTCCCCTTCTGATCGGGGAAGGGAAAAAGGGGACACCGACCTTTTTGCTCCTCGGGGATAGTCACAGTTGGCACCTGCACAGCGGCATGAATCGATACTGCAAAGAGCAGGAAGAAGAACTCTGCGGGATATGGTTGAATAACAACTGTGTTCCGGTGTGGAATTGTTACATAAGACTCATGGCGGGAAAGGCATCATGGACACGAGAGAGAGGGGAAGCGTTGCTGGCGTGGTTAAGGGATAACCCGGAGATAGACAGCGTGCTCATTTCCGTTTATTGGCACATGCGTCTTACGAACAAACAAATACGCGATTGGGAATACAGGGACATACCGCCGGAGCAGAGACGGGCATACCTGATTGCCGGAGTTGTCGAATACTGCCGCCGTCTGCAAGGTATCGGAAAACGCGTGATCATCCTAGCAGACACACCTTTTTTCCCGGGTAGTCGGGACCCCTTGGACACCTATTACCGCGATCCGAGTCGAGGACTACCGAGTTTGACACCTGAACAATGGGAAGCCCTGCGCCGAACAGATGCCGATTTTTATACCGCTGTTGAGCGCGCCGGAATCGAACTGTGGGATATCACACCGGCACTGCTGTCCGACGGCAGATATAGCTTTTGCCCTGTCGGGGAGGAACCGGATTATCGCGACTCCAATCATCTCGCGCCCAAGGGCTCCTATAAGGTGGGTCGGTTTATCATGGAACGTCTCAACAAGTAGCACAAGGTACGAAGTCCGAAGTGGCAAAGCCGGGCTGAAACACTACGCACGCCGCATTTTTAATTTACGATCGGAGGAAAATGTGTTTTTCCGGGAAGGGGGTAAAAAAACTACTCGCCAAGTCGGGGAAAATATGGTAGAGTAATTGCGGAGAAACAGACCCATTTTGAGTTATGGCGATTAAATTATTTATACCCGGTCCGACTGTCGTGTCGGAGGAAATATTGCAGGAATTAAGCGGGCCGATGATCAGTCATCGATCGAAGGCAGCTTCGGCGTTGCAGAAACACATATCGGATTACATGCAGAAGGTGTTGTTTACCGAGAATCGCATCTTGTTATCCACGTCCTCGGGTTCGGGGTTAATGGAAGGAGCGATTCGCTCGTGCACAGCGAAGCGTGCAGCTGTGTTTTCAATCGGTGCCTTCGGTGATAAGTGGTTTAAGATGGCAAAAACAAACGGTGTACCGGCAGATAAAATCAGTAGCCCGATGGGAGAACCCACGACACCGGAGATGGTAGACCAAGCACTCGCAACCGGTAAATATGACCTCATCACGGTGACTCACAATGAAACATCCTCAGGTATTCAGAACCCGGTAGAAGAAATTGCCGAAGTGATGAAAAAGTACCCGGATGTGGTGTGGTGTGTAGACGCTGTTTCGTCGGCTGTAGGTTCTAAGATTGAAACAGATAAATTGGGTATAGATGTACTCATCACATCGACGCAAAAGGCATTGGCACTGCCCCCCGGTCTGTCGATCTGCGCCGTGAGTCGCAAAGCCTATGACCGCACGGAAAAGGTGGAACACCGCGGTCTTTATTTCGATTTACGTAACCTCTGGGACTTCATCGATAAGAAAAATTACCAGTATACATCCACCCCGTGCCTGTCGCTCATGTATGCTTTAGATAAACAGCTTGTGCACATTGTGGACGAAGAAGGGATTGAAGCACGTTTTGCCCGGCACGAGGAGATGGCTCAGTTCACACGGGCTTGGGCGGATGAATACTTCCGCGTATACCCGAATCGGAAGTATCTCTCTAAGACTTTGACTGTTATCGATGCACACCCCAAGGGAAAGGACGAGCTCATATCCGTGGGAGAACTTAACAAAGCCCTTGCTGAGCGCGACATGCAGATAGGCAACGGGTATGGTGATCTTAAAGATAAGACCTTCCGTATCGCTCACATGGGTGAGCTCACAATGGACGATATGAGGGAGGTAACAAGCGCAATCGTAGATATTCTTAAGCTCGCCTGATGTCACTCGTTCAACGCGGAGATGTCTATCTCGGATGTCTCCGCGCTTTTTGCAAAGATGCAATTCCAATACGAACTTCCATACCAAGTAATGTACTACGACACTGATTGCGGGGGTGTCGTGCATAACCTCGCTTATCTGCGATGGGTAGAAGAATGCCGGACGAAAATGGCGGATGCTCTCGGTATCAACTGGTCACAACTAGCCAAGGAAAAAAATCAGCATACAGTCCTAGTGAGTCACGAGGTCCATTACCATGCGCCGGCGTATTTAGCGGAAAAAATGCGGGTGCTCGGTTGCGTAGAACGCGTAGAAAAAGCTTCGATTTATTTCGCTTTTGAGGTGCGCCGTGTCGAAGATGACCGTCTGTGCGTGACGGTACGTCAACGTCTCGCTCTCGTGCAGGCTCCCCAAGGTAAACCATGCCGCATACCGAAAGAATGGCAGACCGCAGGCAGCAGGTGAACCGCAGTGAACCGCTGCTCACGCCTCCCCGCCCCAATGCCCGCCGCGCCTTCCCCCCCTCCGCATTTTTGATTTTTGATTTTAGATTTTT
>CAZJIH010000074.1:0-10707 GCA_964545935.1 uncultured Akkermansia sp.
CGTAAATGGGGAGGGGAGGAGGGCATTGTGGTAGGACTGCGGTTCAGCCCCCCCCCGCCGCATTTTAGATTTTAGATTTTAGATTTAGGATTGAAGAATAATGCGCGCTCCGTTGCGCGTCCCACCGCGGAAACGATCCCCCCTAACGCAAGCGGTGCTTCTCGGCTTTGCTTCGTAACTAACTTCCAATCCATGCGCTACGGCGGCGCCTAACTTCTTAAATCATCAATCGTAAATCTAAGATCGTAAATGCGGCGGGGGGGCGGGCGTGGGGCAGGACTGCGGTTCAGTGGTAGGGAATGCTTTTGGGATTTTTGATTGAGGAATAGTGTACGCGTTGTTGCGCGTGACTTTTTACGCTGCGAAGCTGATCATCATGCAGGTTACAGGCGCTCTGCGTACTATGGGGGCATCCACCCCGCGGGTACATGGATTTAGTTTCCACGTATCGTTCCGGCTTTGCAGCTTTCCGTCATACCTGCACAACTTCGTTGCGCCTAACTGTTTGACTTCTTCATTCTTCGTACTTGCTCTCCCTCGCGTCTTCCTGCCGTAGAGTCATCTCCCTCCACTAAGCCTTTAATTTTCTTGGGACAGATGTGTATTGAGACAGGTGTGAGTGTGGTGGTTGTTTTATATTATGCTTGCCATGAGGGGAAGGATAGGGTAAAATGAGTGGGCAGGTGTAATAAAAATACAGCTGAATTTTTCTCTACGTAGGGATACACACATGAACATACTGGATTTTATACGACGGAATTCGCTGTTGGTTATCATCGTCATTTTTGTTGTCGGTGCCGGGTTGGTTATGATGGATTATAGTGGGAAAGCGAGTGCTTTTTCACGGGATTTTTACATTCAGGTCAACGGCACGGGATACGACTATGCGGAGACCGACACAATCGGAGCGAACGGAGCGCATTACCTATCATCGTTATTCTCAGCGGCGCATGAGATGGGAGCGACACCGGATAGCAATCGCGATGGAGTTGTATCTGATGAAGAAGCTTCCGCTTTTCAGGTATGGCAGCGCGAGCACCAAGATGTAGTCCTTTTCATGGGACGTCTTAATGAAGTTTACGCCGGTTGGCATTTCGGACCGGCTAATGACGGAGCGGTAAATGTGGCAATCAATCGAGCTATACTCCATGCCGAAGCGGAGCAATTGGGGATATACCCGACCGAAGCGCAGATTGACGCGTACCTACGCTCTTTACCCATTTTTCAGAATGCCGATGGTTCCTTTAACACGGAACTTTATCAACGGCTTTGCGGATACCGACACGGGAATGTCAACCGTGTACAGGAAGAAGCTTTCCGTGAGGTCATTGCGGATGTTATGGTATGGGAAAGCTTGGCGGAGATTGTAGGGAGGGGAGAAGCTTTTGATACCGCGTCCTTAGATAGGTGGATCAAAGCTGTAACCCAGACGGTGAATGGACGTACCGCATGGTTACCGGCATCGAAAGTAGCCGAACCCCCGGCTCCGACAGAAGATGAAATCCATGCATTCTGGGAGCAAAATAAAGAAAAATATAAGAGTGAGGAACGAAGAATTATTTCGGTGTATACCCTTAGTCCGGCGTCGGACAGCAATATGGATAACTTGCTGTACACGACGGATGCACTCATGCAGGAGCTCTCGCAGGCAAACGGACACGGACTGGATAAATTGTTGGAAGACGCTTCGCAAAATTCCGAGTATGATCCCTTTGTGTATAAGGCGGAGGACGGAAGTACGCACCGCACCTATCAACTCGCTACCCAAGAAGAACTCGGTAAAGAACTCTCGGATGTGGTAAAAGACGGTGAAGGGGAGACCCCGTTGGTAGAACTCGCTTTTGAAGAAACGAGCGGAGCGCCTACCCCGACAGAGTACGAAGCAGCCGACAAAGCCGGGGCTCCGGAAAAACACCTGTCAATCCGACAAATACGCGGATTTTATACGACGAATGACGATAAATTAAAGTTGTTACGCATAGAAGCAGTGGAACCACCGGAGGTTCTCCCGTATGAACAGGCACGTGAACGCGCAAAGACAGACCTCTGCAAACAATTGAAAGATAAAGCTTTAGTGGACGCAGCCCATAAATTGCGAGAGGAGATGGAAGCAGCTATCCCCGACGGCGGACTGAAGGGAGCTTTCGAAAAGGCGAGTGAAGCCGGTGCCGAGGTAGAATTTTTCGGACCTGTTCGGATACAATCCATGGATACACCGCTGCCGGAGGGATTGTCTGATACGATCATCCTCAGCACACCGAGCGGTAAACTTACCGAACCGGCTATTTTGCCGGATGGCGCACGCATTAGTGTTGTTACTCAACGAACAGTACCGGATTCCCCGGATCTTACGATGGAAAGACGGCTCTACATCATGCCGAGGATAAATGCTCAATTACGCAATGAACTGATGCGCGAATGGCAAATAGCCGCTTGGAAACGCTTTAGTGTGCAGCTATCGCAACATGTAAAAACCGGTACTGCGGGTACTATCCTTCCTTCCGTATTTAATTGAAGAATGAGATACTTCTGCGGCGTGTTTGCGGATGAAAGGTAGGGCGCTACCGCACCGGGAAGCGGAAGATACGGAACACGAGGAAAATATAAGGGATCGGGGTACAAATGACACTTCCTGAACAGACAAAGTATATCGTAGGCAACGAAGCCTGCGAGCGTTTTAGTTTTTACGGAATGCGCAGTATTTTGGTACTGTACATGGTAGGGGAGCTTGCTATGAGCGACAAGGATGCTGTGGAAGTAAGCCACCTTTTCAATGCGTGTATCTATATATTGCCGCTTATCGGTGCTTGGGTAGCGGATTGTTTTTTCGGACGTTACCGAATGATTCTCTATGTCTCCCTGTTTTATTGTTTGGGACACGGCGTTCTGGCAACTTCAGATTTAGCCGGTAGCATAGAAGCGCGGCGTTGGATACTTTTTACTGGACTCGCGCTTATAGCTTTCGGTGCCGGTGGTATTAAACCCTGCGTTTCCGCTTTTGTAGGCGACCAAGTTGATGAATCAGACAAGCAAGTTATGACGCGCATCTACGCCGCCTTTTACTGGTCTATCAACCTCGGTTCCTTTTTCTCCTTCCTGATTATCCCGTGGGTACGTCAAAATTGGGGATACAGTTGGGCTTTTGCTATCCCGGGAATCTTTATGGCTCTCGCTACTTTTATATTTTGGCGCGGTCGTAAAACATATCGCCACCGTCCGCCCGCTCAACCGCTCTTCTTCCCTCTGCTCTTTGCTTGGCTCCGCAGCGGATTACAAAATGCTGAAAACCGCTTCGGTAGCGAGGCAGTTGCACGTGCTAGAGCTTCACTGAGGACAATAGGACTGTTCATCGTGGGATTACTCTGCTTGGTAACCTTGCTCGGAGGCGCGGCTTGGAGCGGTATCAAACTGGCTCAACTCCTAGGTGCATCACCGACCACTGCCGGTCTCTGTGCTCTGCCCGCCGCCCTGCTTTGCCTGCTCATTATCGTTATTCCTTATCTGCGGTATTGTGCCGCTCACGGGAAAAATAATTTTGCCGGGTATGCCGGTGCAATTATCTTTCCGGCGATATGTTCACGGACGTATGCTCCGGATAAATTACAGGAAGCTCGCAGTATGTTACGCATCCTTACCGTCTTCCTGCTCATTATCCCCTTCTGGAGCCTCTTCGACCAAACTATGTCCAGCTGGGTGCTCCAAGGTAAAAAAATGCAGGCACTTGTCTTTGATAATTGGGGGGTACATTTTTCTTTCGGTGCCGAAGAAATGCAGAGTTTTAATCCTCTGATTATCATGATTTTTGTACCTTTGGTCACCCTGTTTGTCTATCCGTATATCGGACGCTGGGCTGCTCCGTTGCGGCGCATGGGTTGCGGTATCCTCTTAGCCGGAGTTTCTTACGCCTGTGTCGCCGGTATTCAGTGTTTTCTGGATGCCGGAGCGCAACTCTCCATCCTCTGGCAATGTATTCCTTATTTCCTGCTCACTATCTCTGAAATCCTCGTGAGTACCACCGGGCTCGAATATGCCTACACCGCCGCCGGTCCTAACCTTAAAAGTATTGTTTCCGGATTCTGGTTCCTTACAAGTACACTAGGAAACTTCCTCGTTATCTACCTCACTACACTCGTCACAGACCCCGCTTCTACCTCTACCTTCCTCATCTACGCCGCATTGAGCGTCCTCTTCGGAACAATCTTTCTCATATACGCGATGAGCCGCGAGCCGCAGACCTACCACTGAATCGCAGTCCCATCGCTTTTTTTGACCGGCACTCGAGAATAGTGGTATTCCCATTGCGCAGTTTTCCTCTGTTGAGTCGGGGAGACGGGTATGTGGTGGGCATCTCCCGAGGGGGGGACGCGCAACGGAGCGCGCATTATCGGTATATCAAAAATCTAAGATCAAAAAGCGGCTAGGAGGAGGGCATTCGTAGCAGAACCAAGGGATTGGAGGCGAGGGGAGTCGAACCCCTGTCCTAAACATCTTCAACGTAAGCATCTCCATGTTCAGGCGTAGATAAAGCAAAGCGCTATGGGTTAGCTCTACGCCGGCCTTCCCGAAGCTGTAAACCTGTGGTAAGAAAAAACGAGGCGGTTCCCCCCAACGTTCATCTGCCCGCTAAGACGAAGCTCGTGTACCCTAGTAGGCGTCAGATACAGAACTCGGTGCGTTCAATCACGCAGCCATGGCGTATTCGTTATCAGAATAGGCACTTAATGTGTGAACGGCTTTTTAAGGAGGCCAACCGTTCAACCTCCACATGCAGCTAACGTCTCGTACATTCAGTCGAAACCGGGACGCCCCCCGAGTCAGAGCCATCGCAAAGACCCCGATCATCCGCACGCCCGTAGGGATTCGAACCCCAAACCTTCTGATCCGTAGTCAGATGCTCTATCCAGTTGAGCTACGGGCGCTTTCCCGTGTCGTCAACGCAGTCCCCCGCGTTTCGGACGAGGGAAATTCTAGCATAGGATTCAATTCTGTCAACCCCTTTTTTCATATAAACAAAAAAAATTTGGTTCGACAAAAGGGGATGAAGGATGTACAATGAATGGACGTGGAATTGAAACGCGCACACGGAACAGAAGAAGGACTTGTCCGCCTCTGGGCAGAGAAGGGAATGGAGTTGTGTACGCAAATAGATGATGAAGAAGAGTTAGCGGAGTATAGTGAACCTGTAAAAAAGACACTGGAGGCACTTGTACACGATAGACGGGTTTTGGTTTTGGGGGAAGCCGGAAGTGGTAAATCGAGTATATTAGCGGACTTAGCCGATGCGCCGGTTATCGCACGCGTTCGCATGGAAACTCAGCATTACCTGTGTTGGCGGTACACATGTCGGGACGGAGATGCGACACATTCACGATTTATAGCATCACCTAACCTAGAAGGCCTAGAATTAGTAGACACAGCTGATATACGTAGTGAGGAAGTGAGGCGTACGTGCGAGATCCTCATGACCGGCGCGGATGTGATATTGGGGATATTAGACGCACGGACGGCGGAGACCTCACCGCTTTGGGAAATATTGACAGGGAAAACGACTGAAGAAAGGAAAGCTTGGGCGCTCGTAGCCACCCAAATTGACGGGCTGGATGCCGAGCAAACCCTTGCAATAAGACAGCATTTACGAGAATTAGCGGAGCAGCATGCGGTGAAAGACGTGCAAATGCTGGTATATCCACGTGAAGAAAAAGCAGTTGCGGAAGCACTGAGAAATTATGTGGCGGGAAAGTTGAAAACATCCGGTGGCTTACTTGCCCTCATACGTTTACTTGCGGAACGTACATTGGATATGGTACAACGAGCAGACCGCATATTGAGTTCCCGTGAAAGTGTATCGCGTACGGACAATAGCTTCATGGACGACATAGAGCTGGAAATCAGTAAGTTATTGCAGTTTCAAACGACAGAACTCGGAGCATACAGCAAAGCGGTGCTACAAACAATACTACAGGTATTACCGGACGTACGCGCAGATGTGCGATATGCGATGGGAAAACTGCTTTCACCGGTTACGCTCCTGCGACTTGAAAACATGGGGGGCTACATAAACAGCTCTGTATACAGTAACATCAATGATGTCTTGCAGCAAATGGAGCACCGGGTGGACATGAAATTTATCACTCTATGCGCGAATCAATGGAAGACGGTGCGTCCCCGTATGAAAA
The DNA here is from genome assembly GCA_964545935.1 of uncultured Akkermansia sp. Classification (GTDB taxonomy): domain Bacteria; phylum Verrucomicrobiota; class Verrucomicrobiia; order Verrucomicrobiales; family Akkermansiaceae; genus Akkermansia. The sequence goes on from CAZJIH010000074.1 coordinate 6,177, forward strand.
CGAAACTAAAATGCGATATAGGAGATTTTCCCGATACTGTATTGGAAAAGGATCTTGACGCTTTACGGGAGAAATTATGTCGTGAACTATACGAACCGATAGCTGCCAAAGGATTGAGGGCTCAACTTATTCGGATATACATCGTGCACGCCGGCTGGATGCAAACTTGTTTATCTGCGACATTTGCCTGTATCATGGTAGGGGGACTTCTCGGATTTTTGGGACAGGATATACCGGGGGTATGCTGTGTTGTACTGGCGGGTTTAATATGGTGCGGCGGTTGTATTGCGCATACAATAACAACACGGCGTATCTGTGCGCGGGTAGACGCCTTGGTACGAGGGGTATGCAATGATACGCTCGATGTTTTTCGAACTGTGCTGGAAAGTTTTATTACATCGCGTGTCACCGCATATCGCCAGCTTTATATTCAACCGAGGCAAAAATTAGCGCGACAGGAGAAAGAGCTCAAGCCATTGCAGGAATTACAGCGCAATATATACACACAGATCCGGATATTACTATCGCACCTTAGATAATTATTTATGGCTGACCTCTTTACCCCCTTCGGTGCCAATCGGCTTGAGGAATCTGCGCCCGGCGTCAACACCGGGGGGATGCCTTTGGCCGCGAGAATGCGTCCGGAGTCCATTAACGAAGTTGCCGGGCAAAAGCATTTATTGGCGGAGGGAAAGTTGCTGCGTCGAGCCATCGAAACAGACCGTTTTTCCTCGCTCATATTTTACGGACCTCCCGGTGTAGGTAAAACTACGCTCGCTTACGTCATTGCACGTCATACAAGTGCTTATTTTGTCATGCTGAACGGCGTGGAATCCAATGTAAGTGAAATACGGGAAAAAATAGCGGAAGCCGGTACACGGCTGAGCTTGCACGGTCAACGCACTATTCTATTTGTGGATGAGTTACACCGTTTCAATAAAGCCCAGCAGGATGTATTACTCCCTCACTTGGAACGTGGTACGGTACGTTTTATCGGTGCGACCACCGAGAACCCCTACTTTGCCATCAATTCGGCTATGCTCTCGCGTTCGCAGATTTTCCCGCTGGAACCTGTCCCGGAAGAAGATTTAACGGAACTGATATTGCGGGCAGCCGGAGATTCACAACGCGGCTTGGGTAAGATGCCTTTGCAAATAGACCCGGAGGCTCTGCAACACCTCGCGCGTAAGGCGGACGGAGATGCGCGAAAGGCATTGACAGCCTTGGAAGTGGCAGCACTTTCCACTCCGCCCGGGGAAGACGGTGTCATTCGGATTTCTCTCACTGTCGCCGAAGAATCTATCCAACAAAAAGCGGTACGATACGACCGAGCTGGAGACGGTCACTACGACACTATCTCCGCTTTTATTAAATCGATGCGCGGTAGCGACCCGGATGCCGCTCTGTATTGGCTCGCTTTTATGCTGAACGCAGGCGAGGATATACGCTTTATTGCTCGCCGAATTGTCATCTGTGCGAGTGAAGATGTTGGGTTGGCGGATTCGAATGCGCTTCGTGTGGCGATGGCGGCGGCAAAAGCGGCGGAAATGGTAGGTTTACCGGAGGCACGTATACCCTTAGCGCATGCTACTGTGTACATTGCGACCGCTCCGAAGAGTAATTCCGCCTACATGGCACTCGAAGCCGCAACAAAAGATGTCCGCGAAGGCAAAACTCTTGCAGTTCCGGACCACCTAGCGACCCCTACCCGAAAAAAACTAGCGCGACTCCGTGGTGCAACCGAAGAAGAAACCACTTACAAATATGCGCACGATTACGGTGAAGACCACTACGTTCCCCAAGCTTACCTGCCGGAAGGTCGTGTCTATTACCACCCTACTTCCAACGGATTGGAACTCCGCATCAAAGAACGTATGGAATACCTCCGCCGACGAAGTAACCCGCAAAATGAACAATAACGACTCACACTCGTCCCGATAATCACTTCGTTCTTCGTTCTTCGTACCTCGTACTTGATCTCACCTTCGCCTCTTCCTGCCTCAAAGTCATCGCCTACCTCGAAGCTCATATCTTTTTCAGGACAGATGCGCGGCGGTGTATTTCTTATCTGTACAGACGGGTGGTTATGTGGTATACTCGGCGCATGAAGATAGCGATACTCGGTGCGGGGGCTTTGGGGTGTTACTACGGGGCGCGTCTGGCGGAAGCCGGGCACGAGGTTTATTTTATCATGCGCTCGGCGTTGAAATATGTGCAAAAGGATGGCTTGAGCATTCATTCTGTGGAAGGCGATATACGTATTCCGCAGGTAAACGCCGTGCGTCAATCAACGGAATGCGGCCCGGTTGATTTAGTTGTCGTAGCGTGGAAAACTTACTGCAATAGTTTATTTGCGGAAGCATTGCCGCCTTTGTTGCATGAAAATACGCGTGTTGTTACTTTGCAGAATGGGATGGGGAACGTGGAACTCATCGGGCGTGTTGTGCCGCCGGAACGTGTGTTTTTGGGGCTTTGCTTTGTGTGTTGCATGACAGAGAAGCCCGGATGTATCAATCACTTGGAAGGCGGCGATATCCAATTTGCGCCGTTACAACCGACTCCCGACGGACTGAACGGAGCTCAGGAGCTTGCGGCAATTTTTGCAAAGGCGCGTATTCGTACATCCGCTTTCCTCCATACAGAACAAATTCTCTGGAGCAAACTGACTTGGAACATCCCCTTTAACGGTCTGTGCTTGGCACACGGCGGTATCAATGTCGTTGACCTCTTTGCTTTGCCCGGTCAACGTGAACGCGCACGGGGAATTATTGATGAAGTATGCCGAACAGCCGCAAAACGCGGTTTCCCGCTGCCGGAGGACCTAGCGGCTTACCAGATGGAACGCACGGAACACATGGGACCCTTTGTACCGAGCAGCGCCGTGGATTACAACCTACACCGTCCCGTAGAATACGAAGCTATCTGGGGCGAACCGTTGAAGCGGGCTCGCGATGTCCGGGCGCACATCCCGCTGTGGGAGGAGCTTTGTTGCGACATCCGGGCACGCCTCGGCATATCCTGAGTATCCGATATGCGTCACTTTGTGCAGAAAGGACCCTTTTTCAGGACGTTGATGTGCCTACTCATGTCGGCGGTAGGCGGTGCCGTGCTGCAGCCCTTTGAAATACACCTAGCAGAGGCGGAACGTGCCGCGAATCTGCGGTCTCCGTACCCCCAATTACCCCTTTCAGCGAACAATGCCCTAGAAGAACAGCTCTCCTTCTTCCTGCTCGGAGGTCTGAGTAGTTTAGCCGCAGAAATCTTTGTATTAGAAGCTACTAACGCCTGGGCAGCATACAATTGGCCCCGGACGGAGTACTGTTGGCAGATGGTCACTACCCTTAACCCACGCCGCCCCAATTACTGGATCAGCGCCGCTCGCGATATGTCCGTAAATGCTTCCTCCTTTGCTTTTAATAATACCTTACTTGATGAACGCGAACGTGTTGCGCTTTCTGAAGCATACTTCGACCGAGGTGTTCGGTTCTTGGAAGAGGGCATTGCTCGCCACCCGGACTCCTTCTTGCTGTTCGCCGCCCTAGGGGATACCCTCTCTGATCTCAATCGCTTCCCGGCATTTTCCCGAGCCGTAGATGCTTACCACCGTGCCAATCTTCTCGGAGCTCCTCCCATTTACAAACGCCAAGAATTTTACAACCTCTGCCGTATACGCGGACGCGAACAGGAAGCTTGGAATCTCGGTCGCTCTCTTTACGATACCCCCTCCCATCGGGTGCCTTCCCTCCTTTGCCTGCTCTTTGTCCTTCAAAATAAGCCGGATGTGCATCCCTCTCAACCGCTTTCCACGCAACAACTCTTCGGAAGCGAAGAAAAATCCCGGCGCGAGCTTTCTCGTTTCCTGCATAATTCCCTCCGTTTCCCGGTTTCCGGTATCCGTGAGTATTTGCAGGCTACAACCGATCGCGCGACAAAGTAGCTATGACAAAGTATATCAGCAACGATGAGCATTACGCGCAGGTGCTCAAACGTATGGCAAGCGTAAAACGTGTTCTTTGGATCGGTACGGCTGATTTGAAAGACGTGTATCTGCAAAATGGGCGCCCCCTGCTGGAGACATTGGCTGAACTACTTGAACGCGGTGTCGACGTGCGCCTGATTCACGCCAAAGAACCCGGCGCAAATTTCCGGGAAGATTTTGACCGCTACCCTGCCTTAATCAAGTCCCTAGAACGTATGCTCTGCCCGCGTGTGCATTTCAAACTCATTATCTTCGACCTAACATCCGCCTACATCGGCTCTGCCAACTTAACCGGCGCAGGATTAGGGGCTAAAAATGCCGACCGTCGTAACTTTGAAGCCGGTATCCTTACGTCCGACCCCAAGCTCGTCGATGCCGCTATCCATCAATTCGATTCTCTTTGGATAGGTCAACCCTGCGGCACCTGTGCACGTAAATCTTACTGCGCTGAACCGCAGTCCCGCCACTGAACCGCAGTCCCTCCGCAATGCCTGCCCCCCCTCCGCATTTTTGATTTTTGATTTTAGATTTTTGATTGAGAATAGTGGCGCT
>CAZJIH010000075.1:0-10679 GCA_964545935.1 uncultured Akkermansia sp.
TGGGTAAGCCACAGCTTGGCGGCAGGTAGTGGCGGGTGTAGCAGGTAACATTTTTGGGAGTTTGATCTTTGATTTTTGCTTGAGAATTCAGAAATTCATTCTGTATCCGAGGGTTGCGTTGGCAGACACCCAGTGATGACGCCATTCGAGGGAAGCGTCTGAGAAGATACTGGCGGAGTAGTTTCCGAGTGGTATACTTACACCTAGACCGGCTTCCACACCTACGGAACCTATATGGGCGGATTCAGTTTCTGCGCGGTTACCGCTTCCGATGAGAGCGTTACGAGATGTACCGGAGCGGTCTCCGATATCGGTTTTAAGTAGTAAACGCCCCTCCAGAAGCGACACACGATTAAAAGCATCTTCGCTTACAGCTGCCTGAATTCGAGCTCCGGTTCCGAGAGTTACAACTGTACGTTCCATATCTTTCACAGATAAACCGGCATCGCTGTCACTTTCGGAATAACTACGGATTGAAGCATGGCGTAGCTCTACGTTAACAACAGGTTGCACAACAAGAGACCCTGCTTCATTGAGAGATTTTGAATAGCCCAATTCATATAGAGAACCTAAGGCGTAGCCGGTGGTACTGCCGGATGTACGGTAGCAGCCGAGCCCATAGGAAACAGAACGAACGAGACGCACATCTGCCACACCACCGCTTAGGACAAATGTGTGGAACCACGGTCCGCGCACCACACGCGCAAAGGCACTCAGGTACGCTGTGTCTAGGTCACCCGTAGCCGTATCAGCGGCATCGACTTTTAAGTCACCGTACATGGCAGACAATGCTAAACCGAGTGTGGTACGCGAACTTACATCGACATCAAAGCCTACCGTACCTCCCCAATTATCTAATTTGTATCCGGGGAGGAAACCATCGGAGTTCATTTTATAATAACTACCCTCGGCATTGATCCACGCATGCAGAAACGGTGAGCTGTCATTGACACCATGTGGATCATCTGCCATGGCTGTCGTTCGATTACGGATAGCATTCAGTTGGCGATGAAGGTCTTCGGCGAGAGCCGGCGCGAGTGTGGCAACGGACGCGCCCGCTACGGCACTCAGCGTACGTTCTAAACCGGCGGCGTCCCCTTGGTCGTACATCGTAATAAGGCTGTAACTCAGTTTTTCAAAGTCTGAGCTCGGATGTAGCAAGGCATTGATATAGCTTTCCCATTGAGACTTTCCTTTCAATGTATCCCATACCATCATAGCTCCGGCACGACCGTTCTTCCCGGCATGCGGCATCGCTTGTAAAAATTTATTTTCTCGTGCTTCTCTAGAGGTAATTAAGAGGTTACCGTTATCATCAATACGCGCTTCACTATCTTTTGCGAAGTTACCCAGACCAGCGAAGCGCACGTGTTCCGTAAACGAATTTCGTAATTCCGGTGCCACCGTTATACCGGTTTGTACTTCCTCGTCGTTGCCAGTGGTGTTGTCACTGCAGAAGGTTAGTGTACCCTCATCACCTACTCCGAACATGTTAGCTTTCAATAAATCACCGTTTATTGCCCGACTTCCGAAGTCTATAGTCATATTGCCACACCCTAGGAGTACATCTCCCAGTACAAGTTCCTGCCCGGTACCCGGTTTTTGAGTACTTAAGTCTACCGTGATGTTGGCACCGACAGCCAATTGCACATCCCAGGCATTTCCATGATTCGTGCCGGGCGCGCTTTTGGCATTCGACAAGGTAAAGGACGCGCCGCTGAGAACCACGAGCTTACCGGCAGACGTTCCTCCTTCACTTACCCCCAGTGTCCCGGAAAAAGTTCCTCCCTTCACTCCCAGTGTTCCACCTTCGGCACTCTTAAGCATACCTGAACCGCTCAGGAAAGTGACATCATTTTTCCCTTTACCCAAGTCCAATTCTGCGTTTGCTGCTTCGAGATTGACACCTACACCTGAGAGTTGTACGCTACCCTGCGCACCGGACAGTCTCAACCTACCGGAAGCTTTTGAGAAGGTAAGGGAACCTGTGCCATCGCCGATGATTTTTGTTTCCGCTAAGGTACTTTCGCCCTGCAACACCAGCTCAGCCCCGGTGCTCAGGTGGATATCACCCCGACCTACGCCCACTTCTGTTATGGCTCCGGCTATCGTAGTTCTTCCTCCGTCTAAGAGCAAACCTCGTTTATCTTCACCGGACTCCGTTTGCTGCTCCTCCGACGTGTACGCAAAAGTGAGAGCCTGCACCGTGTTTTCTTCGCCGCGTAATTTAAGCGCACCTTGGGTGATGGTGGTAGTTCCGTCTGTCATTGTATAATTACCGCCAACCGAAAGTGTTCCGTAACCGACCTTTTTTACATCTACACCCGCTCCCGCATCTATACTACCGTCGAAGGCGGTGTGCTGTCCGCGTACCGTTGTTGTACCGAGTTCAGGATCTTCGACGGTCGGATAATCTGAAATATCAATATCTGCCGTATCCGTGTTATCAAATGTGATCTCAAGACGTTTCTCCGTTTTGCTCGATGATTGATTCGCATTTCGTAGATGCAGTTGGCTTCCCTTTACACCCAATAGATTGTGCACGGTGCCGGCGTCTGCGTCGTACGAAAGCGTCAACTCATCCGTTGCCCGTGCCAATACTGTCGCCTTAACTTTATTCAGGAGTTCCGGTATCTCCAATTTAGTAGCATTTTCCGGTGCTACATAAACATCCTGCGCTTTACCTTTTAATACTATATTTCCCGCGGCATCCGTACCTATTTCATCCACAAAATCTCGGAGGATTCCGAGGGTATTTGATGTTGCAAGGAATTCATCGAAGCCGAGCAATTCGCCGTTGTCCAGCAAGTTCAGATAGGCTGTCTTAGTCTCCCCATTACCGCCTTCCGCGAGTACTTGCAAAATAACACTTGCTGCCGCGTCTAGGTTGAGTTCTAGGGAATCCACGCTTTTCACATCCAGTGTAAATCCACCCGATCCTCCTTCTATAAGAGCCTGACCACCATCCGCTTTTGCGCTTACGTTGGCTGCCGTGAAGTATAGTGTCAGCGGTGTTTCTTTGTCTATCGTGTAGGTACCGGTGATACCCGTCAGCAGACCCCCTGCGTTGATGGTGATGCTGTCCAATTTGACGGCGTTCATACCGTTCACATTGACGGTACAGCCGTCGATAGGACGCGCTGCTGCGTAAAGGGATGCACTCTGCGAATCTCCGGCGACTGCCGTGTTAACCACAACCCTACTTCCCTCGGTCTTGGTGAGGTCGCCTGCTTCTAGGGTTACATTAGCGAGCGTGAGGGTTCCGTTCCGCACAGACCTTCCTCCCCATACGGCGTGTTTTTTATCATTTCCCAAGGTTATATTGCCCGACATCGCAGCGTCCGGCGAAGTTATTTCGGAAAGAACTACTAATTCTCCATCGCCGGTATGTTCCAACGTAACGCTTCCACGGACTTCGCCGACGAACGTAGCGGCTCCGGCAAATTGTACTGTTCCGTTGCCGCTCACAGCAGCGCGCACATCACCCGCGAGAGCCTTTCCACTCAGCATCCACACTCCGTTGTTTCCGGTGTTGAGTGTTCCGGTGTAGCCGGTTATATCGCCGGCGAGACCGGCTGTGGTATTTTCGGCAGACAGGTTAGCGGCTGTGTCACCGTATATCGTTCCGGTGAGTGTTACCCCCTTCACGGAGGTCGTGGTTTCCGATTCTACCCGCACGGTATCCGGTTTTATGATTGCACCTTCACCGCTCAGGGTACCGCCTGCCAATTCTAATTTTGCTCCGTTCACGGCTCTGTCATTTTTCACCGATATCGTTCCGCCGGCAAGTCTCAGAGTGCCATCCCCCTCATAACTTCCCTGTAGCTCGAGCGTGACTTTTCCACCTACAGTCAACTTGGATCTGTTGCTTAATTTTCCCTTTACAGATACAACTTTTTCGGTATCCTCGGTGAATTGATATTCGGTTTCACCCCCAGCAAGAGACAAACTTGCCATATCGACCCGCTCGCCCGCTACCTTCAGCGTGATGACACCCCGCGTAGCCTCCAGATGCACGTTGTAGGAGTGATCCGTTTCCCATGTCTCATTCGTGGAACCTTCCGGAGTATCACTCCACTGCGTATCACCACCGCCCAAGGTCAGCTCAGTGTCCCCGGACTCTTCCCCGTACCAGTACAAGTCGTCCGCATTGTCAGTTCCCCACACGAGCATTCCATTTGCTTCGAGTCGCAGTCCTTCGTAATATCCCTCGCCGGCAGGCTTTTCGTCTACGGTAAAGGAGAAGTAATTTATCCACTCATCCTTAAAACCGACGAAGAGTTGTACTGTTCCGCTGCTCGCCGCATCGTCTCCCATAAAATCAGAGGTGAGGGCGATTGTGAGCGAGGCATTGTTCTTTCGTTCAATCGTGAGACCTTCCCCCAAGGTGATCGTCTGCGCAGCACTTCCCAGTTTGAGGATACACCCCTCCGACCAAGTCCAGCTGCCGGTGATGTTGAGTGCACCGGTCTGTATCTCCAGTACGGATCCCTGTCCGAGCGTTAGATACTTCAATCCTGCCCCGGTACTTTCTACAGCCTTTACGGTTAAGGTTTTCTCTGCACCGACAGACAAACCGCCGTCGTTGACTTTCAGGGTATTGATGCTTCCACCACCCTGTGCCGTCAATTGCGCACCGCCTGATAATTCCAGCATACCCGCGCTTTCCAAGGCACCTGCCACCGTGACTGAACCACCGCCGGCGAAGGTGACACCGATGCCGGTGCCTAATGCTAGATTCTTTCCGACAGTCAAGGAGTTGTCACCCAAGGCGAAGGTATAACTTTGGTTTCCGCTCACTCCCTCTCCTTTCTGAACGGTCATGCTTTCCCGCAATTCCATACTTTCCGCGAGTGTGACTGTTATCGGAGCTGTACTAGTGCCGGCAAAAATGACATCTTTCGCAGCATCGAAGGGCGCCAAATGCCACTCACCCCATACATTCGAAACGCGCGACCATGTCATGTTCTGACTATCTTCATTCCAGAGCATCGCCACATCAGTGTCTACCGCGATGGTGAGTTTACCGTTTTCATCGAGGTGATAGGTGTAGCCGCCGGGCATCCCCACGATGCTGATACGGTCGTCGATCGCCGTTACGAGGTCTCCGGTTGCATTGCCCGTAAATATCTGCAATTCGTAGCTGAGTGCCGTTGCCTGACCTCCCAGCCAATCAGACAGTCCGTCAAGTTGTAACGTGAGCTGATGCGTTCCTGTATCGGTCAGCGTTCCTAGTTCGAGCGAGGCGTAACCTTCCGCATCCATTCCCAGACACAGTGTCGCATCCGCACTCAGCGCAAGTGTGCCGAGTTGATGTGCTTCCGACGCATGCTGTAAACTGAGGGAGCTGCCGGCGGTATTGATATTCAGTATACCGGAGCCGGCATCCAATTTTCCGGTGAGGGTCAAGTTGCACGCACCCGCCAAGGTGGTGCTTGTGTTTGCGCTCATGTGCAGTCCGGTGAAGCTGTAGTTAAGAGTCCCATCCTGCCCACTCTTACCGAGGCTCAAACTCCCGGTGTTTACGTTCATCTGCCAATCACTACTTGCTATCGTTCCCGCCAAGATTAAGTTACCGGCACCCTCCTTGACAATCGTGCCATTGCCTGTGATCGTTGATTCTGAGTCGAAGAGGATAGACGCGTTTTCGTACGATGTTGTGTTTTCGTGGCTACTGTGCTCGGTCGCGAAGGTGATGGACTGACCCTCACCCATATTAACCGTGCCGCTGAAGACGAGGTCTATTCCACCCGTCACTGCCGTTCCTTTGCGTTTTGCCGTGAAAGATGTATAGCCGGTTACCTCACCGGTTATATTGACGCGTCCGCTATTACCCGCCCAGTGTCCTTCCGAGTTGGTGAAATTATCTTTGAAGACTCCGTTATCCGTTGTAAGGGAGTGATTTGTTCCCGATGCTCGGAGTGTTCCGATGGTTACCTGCGTGCCGGAAGGTCCGCCTACCCATACCTCCGACAAACCTTCCGCTGATTCTACGGTTCCGCTGTTTGCCACGAGTATACCATCCCCCGTTTTTGCTACCAGTTTACTCAAAATCGTACCGTTCGCATCGAAAATCCCGAATTTTTGACCTACCTCAGTCAGAGAGATCGAACCGTTGAATGCGGCACCGTCGAGCGTTGTCAGGTAAGCAGTACCGGAGAGATTGATTGTTCCCTCTGCGTTTGCATTGAGCGTGATTTCCCCGCATCCTTTCGTGGTGATATTTCCGGTAAAGCTACCCCCGTTGAGAACCAGTTTGCTCGTGGTACCATTGGCATTGCTCGTGCTTTCCATCTCTACCTTCATGCCGCTGTACGTACTTTCATCCAACGTTAGGGTAGAAGATTCCGAAACCTTGAGCACGCCCTCGCCGCTCAGTGTTGCTCCGCCGGTAACCGAGATGTTCCCGGTGAGAGTGAGAGCGCCGGCGGCAAAGTTTGTTGCACCCGCGAATTGGAGACCGCTCGCACTCGCGGTGAGTGATCCGGCAGTGAGTCGCGCGTCTGCGTCAAATGCCAATGTACCTCCATCGGCGAGGGTGATGGTACCGGTGAAGAGTCGCAGCTGCTGACTGCCCACAAATTGCACCCGTGCATCCCCGGATAGGGACATTGTGCCTCCGTACTCATCCATGCCACCCGCCAGTTGCAAAAGCCCGTCCGATACCGCCACGTTTCCCGAACCGGTGAGCACCGAGTCCACCCCCAGTACCAGTATCCCCGCTCCTTTCTTGGTGAGGGTAAACTCGGCGGTATTGATCGTTTCCTCCAGTTTCCATGTGTAGGCATCTCCCGCCGCACTCGCCAGCACGCTGATGCTTGTGTCCGCCTCCGCCGTGATATTCCAGAAGATGCTGCTGCGTCTGTCCGCTACCCCGTCTGCGGTTGCATTATGACCGAGTACTAAAGCGGCGTCCAACGCGACGTTTGTTCCTTCATTGCCGGCATCGTTAAAGCTTGCGCCTGACCCGTCTCCCGCCAAATGCAGGGTACGTACGGTCTGAGTCTTCCCGAGCACACGACTGCGTACCATCAGCGTATTACCGTCCTCCACCCACAGATTTTCCACCACCCCGATGCCGTGCACGGGTGTCGCATTTGCGTTATCACTGCCCATCTCCCCGTTTAATACAAGAGTCGTCGCCGTATTGTCATGTTTTCGTAGTTTGAAATGCCCGATGCTTTCTTTTCCCTCCTCCGTATTTGTAAAGAAAGCCCAAAGGATACCGGAGTGATCTTTGCTACTCGTGAGAAGTCCCGCGCCTTCGAGGACAATCGAGCCTGCTCCACTCGCGTACATACCACTCCCGTCTTCACAAGCCCATTTCGCGGAATTTGCGGCGGCAGCACCCTGCAGCACCAACTCACTGCCTTCCCCTAACTCGATGTGGTGGAAATTGAATTTGCCGCTGCTTGGTGCCGAGGTAATCGTAAGTTTACTGCCATTTCCCACAAGGACGAGACCTTCGGAACTTACCGCACCGGTACCGGAGAGAGTGAGTGTGACCGGACCGCTTTCTCCCACGGTGATCTTGCCCGTAGCCGCCAATGTACCGTCGCCGCTGAAGTTCCAGTCTTCTCCGCTTTGCACGGTTACATTCTGCGGCGCAAGGGGACCACTCAGTGTAACTTCTTTGCTCACGCCTTCCACTTCAGCAAATAGCACATCCTGCCCATCCGTAAACGCCGCCGTAGCGTCCGAATTTTTCCAATCTTGGTTCTCCGTCGCCGTGCTCCATACATGATTTTCTCCCGTGCCCGCCCATTGCAGCCCCGGCAGAGCTTCCAGTATCAACATGCTGCCCTGTAGTTTCAACCGTGAACCGTAGGTCTCGTTGTCGAAAGCGACGTGACCTTCCCATGCGCTAGCGTCACCGGCGAAGAGGTCATACCCATCCCCTGCCACCTTTGTGCTGATAAACTCATCGGTGAGCTCAATGTGCAGAGTCCCCCCGCTCACTGTGCTTGCTTGCAGTTGCAGACCGTCGAGTACGCCGGTCAGATTCAAGACGGCATCTCCGGCAGCGCGAGTGGTTCCCGGAATGCTCAAATTACCGAAGTTTAGGGTACCGGTAGTCAATGCAGTCTCTATGCATGCTCCATCGCCCAAAGTGGTGGCGGTGAGACCGCTGCTTCCCGGAGCTGTCACCAATACAAGCGTGCCGTTGCTCACCGAAATGCTGCCCGTGTATGTGTCATACCCGCTTAACTTCAGCGTTCCTTCTTGCACACTGAGAGTTCCCCCCGCACCGGTAAGCTGCCCGATTTCCGTTGTACTACCGGCACCCTGTAGAGTCAAAGTTTGTCCGGCGGACAGATTAACCGTTCGGATGTTCCAGCTCGCTTCCTCCCCTAACGCGAGTTTTCCCTCCGTGGCTGTACCGCCCAACGCTACACTCTTGAGTACGCCGCCGGTGCCTTCCAAATTGACAACATTGGCATCCCCTGTCGTATTTTCTAGGCTCAGGTCGATATTCGAACCATTGATACCATTGAGCAAAAGTTTACCCTGCCGCAGCTTAATGCTTCCCGTGTACCCACTTGTATCGCCGTAAATGCGCAGGTCACCTTCGCCGGTTTTAACGATAGACCCACTGCCGGTCAACCGTGAATTTCTTCCCAGTTCTATCCATGTCTCATGCCCTTCAGTGCCATCATTTTTCACGACATCGAAGGTAGTTTCGCCTGTCAATTCCAGTCCTGCATTGAACGTGTAGGCTGCGTGTCCCGGTGTACCCGCGTAGTGACTGATGTTGTATTGATTGGCGGAAGTTGTGAAACCGGTAAACCCGGAAACATCGCCATCAAAAACAAAACACGCTGAGAATGCCGCGCCCCCGTACCTACTTGTCGTCAACGTACCTGCTCCTTGCACGCTGCCCCCTAGGGTCACGCAGAATCCACCCTTGGCTTGCAAGTTGGTCACGCCGACCAAGTTTGCTGTCACTGTTGTATCACCATTAGCTCCTCCTGCGGCGGCATTGTTGTTGTTGAAAGCGAGGGTACCCGCCCCGCTCAAGGCTATCGTTGCCTCCGTAGCATCGAAATTTGTGGAAAGCACGAGTGTTCCATCGCTCACATCGATGGTTCCGGAATAGCCTGAAGCATCGAGCGTATTGATGATAAATTCCCCTGTGCCGGTGTAGATGATATTTCCGCTACCCGTCAACGCGCAGTATTCGTTTCCTCCCAATTCTATCGCGCACGTAAAGGTCGCATCTTCCCACATGTCCAAAATGCCTCCTACTTCCAGTTTCGCTCCCCCGCCATCCTTCCCCGTAAAATTGTACCCCTGTACCTGCACACTCATGTTCCCTGCATGCACAGTTCCGGCTACTTGCACCCCTCTCTCCCCATCCTCCCCAAATATAACAGAATTCCCCGATACAAATCCACCCCCGTTTTCCCCTTCCGACCATGTAGCGTCTCCAGCCTGCCATGTCAACTCCCGCAGGTGGTTGTACTTATCACTCGACCACACCTTCACGTAATCAATGTCAAAAGCGGCTCCGTCACTCGCCAATTTTTGCTTATCCACTGCACCGCTACTCTCCACCCAATTGCCGCCGACTTGTTGGTCAATAATCAAGTAAAATTCATTATTTTCATCGTCAAATGGCCAAAATTCGCTGTTGGAATTTAGTGTTCCAGTCGCGTTGCCATCCACGTAAAATGTAATTCCTGCCTCTGTCCATTCCATCCCGTATGTATGCCACGCGGTCTTATCTCCACTTAGTTTAGGTTGTTTCCCCTGTGAATAGTCATTAGCCTGTCCTCCGTTATTGTCCCAATGCAATGTTTGGTAAACCATTGCATCAAAGTTTAGGTGCTCCATGATGTCAATTTCTCCACTCTGCGGCCATGGTTTTCCATGCGCGGGCATCATCCAAATAGCCGGCCAGCACCCTTGCACACAGTCAAACCGCGCACGTACTTCTACAAAACCGTATTGGAAACTAAACCTATTCAAGGAATAAATACCACCCGCTGCCAGCTGGTCTTCGGTCGTGTTAGTTTGATGGTTCTGATTTGTGTACTTCCCATACCTCCCCCACAAGGTTAGTGCGCTACTGCCTTCTACTTCACGAAACTGCGCAAGTTCCTCAGCAGTCGATTGCGTTGCCCTCCAATTATTGACCTGATTCTTTGTCTCGTACTGTATCCGTTGCCAGTACGTTGAGTTTAGACTGCTCTCACTGAAATGATCCTCGAGCACAAGCCCCCAACCAGCATGTTCCGTCGTCTCTTTTTGTCCTGTCCCCCACGCGGCTTCCGCCGTACCTACAGTCACCGACATTACACTTGCTACAGTTACCGCCGCAAGCTCCGCCATCACTACCTGACGAAGTCCCTTCGGAAGATGAAGTTTCATAGTACAACAATAATTTTAGTTCGTAAAATGCGAAAATCCTGCCTAGGAATATCCTATCACAGCATCTTTCACGCAACTAGTATATCTCATTTCAAATACGATTGACAAGCTAAAAAGCGTATTTCCCTTAAAAAAATTATATTAGGACGTGCAGGCGAAGAAAAAAAGCAGGAAGGGCATGATAGAATTCCGGCACATGTGAAATGTAAGCGTTTGATTATTAGGTATCAGATACGCCATCTCAGGGTACAGCATTTGAAATGCTATGAGCACCTGAACCACAGTCCTGCCACAGCCCACCACAATGC
>CAZJIH010000076.1:0-10602 GCA_964545935.1 uncultured Akkermansia sp.
CGATCCCTGCGCCACGGCGGCGCCTAACTTCTTCAATCGTCAATCGTAAATCTAAGATCGTAAATGCGGAGGGGGGCGGGCATCGCGGCAGGGCTGCGGTTCAAAGCCCTAGGATGCATCGTAGTATGAAGAACGGTCCCTGTTTACGGTTACGCGGGGTATGAATTATTTCAGCTTGGGGGAACAGGCGTTGTAATTTTTGGGATGGGTTAACGAGGACAACGTGCTTGCAGAGGGAGAGCATAGGTATGTCGGCTGAGCTGTCGGAGAAGCCGAACTCGGCGTGGGTAATACCGACTTGTGCGAGGCGGAGGACTTTAGCCTGTCCTTTGTTATTTCCCGGGGGAGGAATAGACGGCATGAAGGGGACACGGTCGTTGCGCAGCAGCACAGGGGTTGCAATGACGCGTGAAAAACCGAGTTTCTCGCCCACCGGATACGTCCACCACTGAGGAGAAGCGGAGCAGAGGATGAGCTCGGCACCGGCGGCATGGAGCTCTGCAATGCGTTCACGCAAAGGGGTATAAATAGCAGGCAGCAGTTCCTGCTCCACAAAATCCGAACACTCGATTTCGAGTTGTTGACGCGACATGCCGTAGAGGAAGCAAAGGAAAAGACGCTTAGTTGCTTGGGTGCTCAACAGACCCAGTGCACGCAGGCATAAAGCCGGCAGGGCTACAAGCAAATACAGACGACGCAGCCCGTGGCGACGCAACACCCGGTGCGCAAAAAGCAGCAGGGAATCTGACGCAAACAGTGTGCCGTCCATATCAAATACAGCTTTCATACTCATTCACTTACGGAGCGATTACGCCATAGCAACATATAAAGAGCCCCGAAGAGCAGACCGCCGATGTGACCGGCTTCGCCGCCGGCGTTGTATCCGTTACGAAGCACCACATAAATAGCAATCCCCATGACTAAGAGAGCGAAAGTTCGTACTTTCATTTCCACAGGCGGAAACACCAAGCGTAGGGTACTATGTGGGTATAAGAAGGCAGTAGCTACGAGTACTCCGTAAATAGCGGCACTGGCACCGACCATCGGTAGTATCTGCCAAGTTTGTTCCGTACCGATACCCAAATAATCGAGCATCATTGCCGCTTCTGCCTCATTCCTGATTATATCGGTAATTTGTGGACCGGGCAGAATCCCACATCCGTACACTAATGAACTAAACAACGCACCCGCTACCCCACAGGCAAGGTAAAATATTAAAAAACGCCGCCCTCCCATGTACGCTTCCACAGCATATCCGAAGAAGAACAGCGCCCACATGTTGAAAATAAGGTGCCACGCCCCCGCGTGTAAAAATTGATAGGTAAAGAGACGCCAGAGTTGCCATTCCCCAAAGCATGTATACCACGAATACGCGCCGCGGGCTGTTAAAAGTGGTTCGGACTGCCCCAACATGGGGGTCGGTATCCCCAAAAATGCCGGTACCTGAAAAATGTTATTAACTATAAAAAAAAGTAATGAAGAAAGAATAAGGGCAGTTGTAATTTTCATAACTCGACAGTAGACTTATATTTTATCCGGTTGCGATAAATGTTTGCTAAGTTGTTCTATTTCATCATTGGTGAGGATATGCTCGATTAAACAAGCTGTTTCGTTGGCACGTTTGGCACTTAAGCCGACTACCTCGCGCATAAATCGTCGTAAAATTGTATGCGCTCGTATCACGCGCTCAGCGTATTCTTTCCCCCGCTCCGTTAATTCTATGGGAAAATATTGCTGGTAATACACGTACCCGAGTTGAGCGAGATGACGCACCGCTACGGTGACACTCGGTTTACTCACGTTGAGACGCTGCGCGATGTCCTGCACTCGCGCCATGCCCTTTTCCGCGCAGAGATGCCCTATGCACTCCAAGTAATCCTCGGCACTTCGCGAGAGTCGATTTTCATTCTTTTTCATGAGCGATGGTAGTTACGCACTCTAAATGCCTAGTTTGCGGAAAGAGATCAAACGGTTGTACCTCCGTTACCCGGTATCCCGCATGCCGGAAGTGGACTAAATCGCGCACTTGGGTAGCGGGATTGCACGATACGTAGATCACACGCTGCGGATTATAACGGAATAACTGCTTCAGAAAGAGTAAGTCACACCCTTTGCGAGGTGGGTCTATCACCACAACGGTCTCTTCCGCCGGATAAGAAATTCGGGCAAATACCGCCTCGGCATCGGCTGTTAAAAATCTCACATTGGGGATGTGGTTGGTAGCAGCATTGGTACGCGCCCAGTCCGCACTTGTTTCACTGACTTCCACCCCAGTAACATCTTCAAAATCATGAGCAAGCGTAAGAGAAAAAAGACCGCTCCCACAGTAAGCGTCGACCAAAAATCGCGCTCCTCCGCTTCGTGCCTGTTGTGCGACATAGGAGGTGAAAGCCGGTAAAATGAAGGGATTATTCTGGAAAAAATCACCTGCTAAAAAACTCAGAGAGAGAGCATTAACACGTTCGGTACAAATTGCTCTCGGATTGGTCAACACCACATCTCCCTCACTGACACGCATCAACAATGTGGCTCCTCGTTTGTACTGCGCCGCCGATAGTTGCACCTGCCGCCGTAATTCCGGGAGCGCCGCGTTGATGGGTACCATTGCTATGGGGCACTGCGCAATGTCACATATCTCGCTTCTGCTGCCCACCCGTAGGAAACCGATGGCGCCTACCCGTGCCCCCTTCGGCTTTTGAAAATGCGGTGTAATTTTTGATCGGTATGCGTACCGGTGTTCAGTTGAAATGGGGAGCTTCACTTCTATGTCTATCCCCGCCTGCAACCGAAGAAGGTCTGCCACTTGACGACGTTTCCACTCCAGCTGTTGTCCGTAGCTAAGGTGCTGGTACCGGCACCCGCCGCAGCGACCGAATGCCGGACAAAGCGGTTCGATACGATACGGTGAACGCTCGAGGATTTCCACTAAATCCGCCCGTGAACAATTATTTTCGTTGCGGTATACTCGCGCACGCACCCTCTCCTGCGGGAGCGCAAAAGGTACAAAGACCACCCAATCATCAATGCGCCCTACTCCATCGCCTTCATTACTTAACGCTTCTATGCGCAATTCTATCTCTTGGTGATAGTTGAATGGACTAGGCACAAAACCTCGTGGTGGTAATTCATGTGTCATATTCCGGAATTCAATTTACCGTCCATGTCCATCGGTAGCATTTTGGGCAATGCCGGAGAGCGCAAACCGTGCTGTTTTGCCGGATCAATGCTGCGTGGAGTAACTCGCTTTTCCTCTCCGCTCGCCCGACTCGTCTGTGGATCGCGCAAACTACCCGCTTGCAATTCCGGTGTTTCTTCGTACGGTACAGGTTCCTCGGTCTCTTCCGGTACGGGAAGGTATTCCTCCGTTCCTAACTCCCCACCCGACGCGTCCGGCAGTTTTTCCTCTCCCACTCCTTCAGCCGACGGCATCGGTTGTTCTCCTCCCACCGGCAAAACTTGTTCTTTTTTAGTTGATTTAGTGCTACGCGCATCGTTCATCTGCCGCAACAGAGCAATCGCTTCCTTCTGTTGCTCCGGCGCAGGTTGTATCCCTACATTTTCCGGAGGCGGCGGAGGAGGTGCACTACGAACACGCCTCATCCACGAGCATGAACTCGTGAATAATACAACGATCATCATAGCTATCAACGTGCATCCCCCCCTCATTGCCCATATTTTAACACATAATTCGTATCTTTGCAAGCGCAGACGTTCGATAAGGAAAATAGGGATTCAAAACCACACTTGTCCCGATAAAATAAAGACATAGTGGAGAGAAACGGAACTACGGCAGGATGATGAGGAGTAGATTAAGTACGAGGAACGAGGCACGAAGTGAAGGAGTTAGACGCAACGGGGTTGCGCGGGGGAGTTGAGAGAAGGCAAAGTAGAAAAAACGCGGGGGGAATAAATTCATACACCCGTGAGGTGGATGCCCTCATAGCACGCAGAGCGTCTGTAACTCGCATGGAGATTAGCATTGCGGCGTTTCTCAAAATTTTATCGGGACAGGTGTGATTCAAAACCGGCGAGCCGACGGCGCAGCGATTAATGTTTTCCGTATCGTCTGTGTCTGCCGGCGAAGTCGGCTAAGGCCTGTTCAAAATCATTTTCGGAAAAATCCGGCCATAAAGTGGGTGTGACCCATATTTCTGCATAACTAATTTGCCAGAGTAAAAAATTTGACAGGCGCATTTCGCCGGAGGTACGGATAAGCAAATCAGGATCAGGCATATTGGCAGTATACAGTTGGCGCGATATAAGCTCCGGAGTAATGTCCCTTTCTTGAATCTTACCGGCTGCCAAAAGTGCTGCGATACGTTGTGCAGCTGTACAGATCTCTTGACGCGACCCGTATGAAAGAGCCAGAGTAAGATTAAGGGACGCGTGAGAGGCAGTTTCTGCCACACATTCAGATAACAGGTTACGACAGCGCAGTGGTAGCATTTCTAACTCGCCTATTGCTCGTAAACGTACATCTTTTTCCTCCATCATGGCACGATGCCTTGCTAAAAAATTGTAGAGCATCTCCATGAGTGCACTCACTTCCGGAGCGGGACGTCCCCAATTCTCCGTTGAAAAAGCAAAAAGTGTAAGCCACCGAATGCCGCGGTTCAGACACATCTGCACCACCTTCTGTACCACATCTCCCCCCTTCTCATGTCCGCGTATGCGGGGTAATCCGTGGCGTCGTGCCCAGCGACCATTGCCGTCCATGATGATGGCTATGTGCTGAGGAAGGTAAGCTGATGGGGTAGACATGGAAATTACTTGAGGTCAAATTCTCCGAATTCACGGAGGATAGCTTCCACCCGTGCTACATCTTCCGGCGAATCCACCCCGGCTGATGTTTGGCGACCGCGATAATCCGCGTCCATAACACGGATACGTAAACCATTGAATAAAAACCGCATTTGTTCGAGACCTTCGATGTATGAAGCTTCGTAAGGTGACACCGACATGGAAAAGTACGCTTCCAAGGCATCAACGGTGTACGCATAAAGCCCCACATGACGACGCACTGGACTTAATTGCAAAATTTCGCGTGCTTTTTCAGGCTTACGAACAGCAGGAAGGATGTTTTTAGAAAAGGCGAGCGCATATCCCGCGTGATCAACCAACACAGTTGTACCGCTGTAAGGGGTACTCTTTTTAGCCTCAATTAAACGTTCGTATTCGTCCCAATTCAAATGAATACACGGTGTAAAAATATCCGCTTTTTCGTGTAGACATGCATCGATAAGCTGTTGGATAACCCACGGTGGACAGAGCGGATTATCCCCCTGCAAATTTACCACAAACTCTGGTTTTTGTGGATATAGCATCAACACCTCGCGGCACCTCTCTGTTCCACTCCGGCAAGTATTCGAAGTGAGAACAACCGGTATACCGCAGGATTGGCAAAAGACGCGAATTCGCTCGTCGTCCGTTGCCACAACATATTCACATCCGGCATTATGATGACACACCGAAGCGGCTATATCAGCCACACGCCGTATCATCTCTACACCACCAATTTTTACCAATGGCTTCCCCGGTAAACGAGTGGATGCATAACGCGCCGGTATAACGAGTAAAAACTGAGTTGACATAAGAAATAGACCGTACGCGCACATTTTATTCTAATTTTATGCAACGTCAAGAAATAAATCTAATGCCAAACTTCTGCGGGACGGGAGTTGCTCATTGTTTTGGCTGGATTTTTGTGCTGATTGATGCTACCATACATTCGAGATCGTATTGGTATAGTTCTATGGCAGAAGATAAGAGTAGCAGTGCCGCGGGGGAGTTTATCAGCCGGATTTACCATACACTGCTGACGCATTGTCCGCAGGCGCCGGATCAAGTGACCTTGCAGGTACTCAACCGCTTTTGTGTACGACTGGTTTTTTGTTTGTATGCGGGGGATGCCGGACTCTTTGCCGAAAATCAATTTTTGAACTATCTACGCCGTGCTGATTCACCGGAAGAAAAACGGATGCTTCTTTCGGAGCTGTTTCGGGTATTGGATTTACCGAAAGAACAACGTGATACCTCGGACGCAACTTTGCTCGCTCTCCCACACATTCACGGGGGGCTCTTTTCCGGGGTCAATGAGAGTTCCGTTCCCCCGTTGAACCGAGATTTGTTTACACTCATCGAAAACGAAGTAGCCGCCGGATTTAATTGGTGCAGTATTTCACCCTCCGTTTTCGGCGGATTGTTTGAAAGTACGCTTACCGCCGGTACACGGCGCTCCGGGGGCATGCATTACACCTCCGTAGACAATATTCACAAGGTCATCGATCCGCTGTTCTTAGATGACCTAAAGGACGAACTCACCGGAATTTCGGCGGACAACCGGGTACCCGGTACAGTCCGTATAAAGCGTTTAAGAAAATTTTGTAAAAAACTGGCTTCTCTCACCTTTCTTGATCCGGCCTGCGGCTCCGGCAATTTCCTTACCGAAACTTACATTTCATTGTGCCGTTTGGAGAACGAAGCACTACGACACATCGCCGCCGACCCATGTACACCCTGTAACGAAATTCTGCGAGTACAGGTGACCTACCGTCAGTTCCACGGCATTGAAATAAACGACTTCGCGGCAGCAGTTGCCGGAGCCTCGCTTCAGATTGCCGCCGCCGAAATGCGGCAGGAAACCCGCGAATTCTCTACCTGCGAGTTCCGTCATTTTTCTCCCCCGGAGGGGAATATACGGGTAGGAAATGCTCTCGCGCTTGATTGGCTCGATACTCTCCCGGATCACCGCGTAGACTTCATCATCGGCAACCCACCTTTCTCCGGAGCACGTATCATGAGCAAAGAACAAAAAGATGACCTGACACGAGTGTTTGCCGGGGCACAGAGCGCGGGTAACCTGGATTATGTGACATGCTGGTTCCTCCGTGCCGCACAGCTCATGCAGGCAAATCCTTCGACTCGTACCGCATTCGTCGCTACAAGCTCAATCGTTCAGGGGCAATCTGTCGCACTTCTCTGGCGACCTCTCATGGAATTTTACGGTATGTTCATCGAGTTCGCTTACCGTTCGTTTAAGTGGACAGGTGTAGCCGCGGGACAGGCAGAGGTTCATTGTGTCATCATCGGTATGACCGCACGAAAACCGAGTAAATGCACCATTTACGATGAGCGGGGAAAGTCGCATCCTGCCGTTCGAATCAACGGCTACCTATCGGATACGCCTTGTGTATTTATCGAAAAACGGACACATCCGCTGTGCGATGTACCTGAGATGGTATTCGGGAATTCACCGATAGACGGCGGGTATTTCCTCTTTACACCGAAAGAAAAAGATGAATTTTTGGCGAAGGAACCGAATGCCGCAAAGTACTTCAGGTATTACGTGGGGGGAAAGGAATTGATAAGGGGTAGGGTGCGTTACTGTCTATGGTTAGCCGACGCGTCTCCTCGGGAAATAGCGAATATGCCGTGTGTGGCAGAGCGTGTCAGGTGTGTGCGGGAATATCGCATAAAAAGTAATCGAAAAAAAACGCGTGAAAATGCAGAACGCGCTTGGTTATTTTCCGAAATTCGCCAACCGGATAAAGCCTATCTGGCCATCCCGAGTGTCTCATCCGAAAAACGTATGTGCCTACCTATGGCTTTTTTTGAAAAAGATGTCATCACATGCGCCGGGACTTTGGTCATCCCGGGCGCTACTCTTTACCACTTCGGAGTGCTTACCTCCGCCATGCATACCGCGTGGATACGGGCAGTCGCGGGGTACCTCGGATACAGCATCAGTTACTCCGCTTCTATCGTTTACAACAACTTCCCATGGCCTATTCCATCAATCTCCCAACGCTCTCAAATTGAATCCGCCGCGCAAGCTATCCTCTCTACTCGCGAACAATACCCCAACAGCACCCTCGCCACCCTTTACGACCCGCATCGCATGCCTTCAGACCTTCAAAGAGCACACAGGAATCTTGACTCCGCTGTTGACGCCGCTTACGGTCGCTCTTTCCCCGATGCGCATTCTCGCGTAATCCACTTATCCACCCTCTATCGGTGCCGAACCACAGACCCTCCGTATTCCTGCTATGCGATCAACGATGGCGATTGAAGTGACCACTCCCAGTCAAAAACCAACGATACAGAGAGAAGTGGCACGGGGGAATGCACTGTGGTAGGACGCGAAAGTACCGGAAACTAATGCGTCCACCGAGGATAAATAACTCCCCGACAGACGCACTGTTTACTCCATCTACCACACAATACGCACGAGAGGACTCGAACCTCCACGGTATTACCCACTAGAACCTGAAACTAGCGCGTCTACCAATTCCGCCACGTGCGCCTTCGCGGGTATTTAACCATAGGTGCTCGCATTATGCAAGTCTAAAATGAAGAATTGTGTATTTTTTTACTTAGCAAGGAAGCCACGCCACACCTGTCTCGATAAAATTAAAGACCATGTGGAGGGCGATGACTCTGTGGCAGGAAGGTAAAGAGTAGATTAAGTACGGAGTCAAACAGTTAGACTCAAAGGAGTTATGCGGATAGCAACACGGGAAAGTAAAGCTGAAAAGCCGCGTAGAGTGAGGAATCAAGCCCTCTGTAAGATTGATACCCGTGGTACGCAGGACACGCGGAACTTGCAGAGAGATTGCCGCAATCATCAAAAATTTTCTTGGGATGGATGTGACATGAGATTGAGACTATGTAAATCGCACTTGACCTTCTGCGGAATGAGGGGTAGAATGCAGGGCATGAGAGCAATTGGGATAGCGATAGTCATGGGTGTAATTGTGATGGCTGTGTGTGCCGATCGTGTTGATGCGGTAGAGTTCACAGCTGGGGTGGATGTGAGAGCATCGGAGGATATACAGGAGATGCGCAAAGTGCGAGGAACACCGTGCAAGGAGAACCGGAAACGTACCCCTGAAACGCGTCCTTCCACAGCACGCCCCGGTGCATGCCAAACCCCTGCTTTATCTCATTTGTGATTGAGAAGTCAGGTGTTTCCGTCGTACGAGAACTTTCCGGACAGCCATAGGCAATGCAGGCGGCAAAGAGGAGAAGCAACGAGGGAGATTACTCAGGTTCTCCATGGAATTAGCCCACCGTGGTGCGAAAAATCATGGTAAGAAAATGCATCATTTTGTTGTGTTTGCTGATTTGTGGGTGTAGTGTTTACCAGCCGGAACCTTTGGATTTGGGACGTGATACGGAAGAGTGGTTGCGTGTATCGCGGGATGTGATACCGTTCGGGAAGGCATTGTCGGTCGAGCAGATGCAATGGATAGGTCTCTTTCTTAACCCGGAATTAAACAAAGCGCGTCTGACATGGATGAAATCGAAAGGAGCTGCTCGCTACGCGGGGATGTGGGAAGACCCGGCGATACAACTTGACGGCGAGCATGTGGTGTCAGAGCATTTGTACAATTATGATGTGGCGCCGACACTGAGTGTACCGGTAACAGGTGTACCACGATTGGCAAAGCGTGTAGCGGAACTTTACAGTGAAGCGGATTATTTAGAGTTGAAGGCGGTGGAAAATGAATATCTGGCACGATTAGAGACATTGGCATGTAAGATTCAGGTGACACACGCTAAGCATCAACTCATGCTTGCGCGTATGAAGGAAGCTCAGAAGGAGCTGCAAGACCACACGAAGTTGCTGCAACTCGGGGAAATCAGCTCAGCAGACATGTATAACGCGACGCAACGGAGCAGTACACTCGCCAAAGAATTGCAAGAGCTGGAATTAGAGCATATTACGCAGCACGATGAATTGTTGAGCATGCTCGGTTTGCATCCCGGAGTGGGCGATATCGAATTGGAACAGTCCCTGCCGCAGGAAACTCCGTCGCCGGTGCAACCCCCATCTCAGGAAGCCTTGTTGAATCACCCGCGTTTACGTGCAGCCATGGCTGCATATAATACAAGCGAACAAGAGCTGCGACTTGAAATCCGGAAACAGTACCCCGTACCGGAGATAAATCCCGGATTTTCGCGAGAGGATGGGGATGATAAATTGACACTCGGTGTGGGTTTTACTTTGCCGCTTTGGAATAGAAACCGAGAGGCGATAGCCCGTGCACAGGGAAATCGCAAAATAGCACGTCATACCGCCTTGCAACAATGGCATGAATTGCTCCGCCGTGTCCATACCCTAACGCGTCGCCAAAAATTAGTGCATCAGCATTGTATAACTGAATTTACTCAACTTCAAAGATTAAAAATAACTGTAGAGCAACAGGAAAAACTCTACACCATGGGTGAAATGAATCTACCGACACTGGCAGCTACCCGCCACGAATTGTTCAGCCGTCAACTTTCTTTTCTGGATTGCTTAGAACAATTGCTGGAAATACGTATCGCGATGAAGATGAACAACTGAACCGCAGTCCTGCCACCCCGATCCGGTGCCCGCCACACCCTCCCTCCCCGCCGCATTTTAGATTTTTGATTGAGAATAGTGGCGCTGCCGTGGCGCATGGATTTTTTACGACTATCGCAGAGTCACATGCGAAATATGCTAAATCATACTTGCGGAGTGGGCATCTGTGTGCTACAATGAGGGTGGAGCAAGGGAAGAGATAAAAAATGGCACGAACGCAAATATATGTAGGTCTCGAGATAGGCACATCCAAG
>CAZJIH010000077.1:0-10523 GCA_964545935.1 uncultured Akkermansia sp.
GGTATGAGACTATGGTCTTGCTTTTCTCCGTCAAATATGATAAAATGATGCAGAAAGAGGAGGTACATGATGCACATATTTGATTACACGAATGCTTTAGGACTCGTCGGGGCAGATGTATTACGCCTGTTAAACCATTTGCACGAGATGAAGGGACGCTTGGGGGTACAGGTAGCGTCAGCCCCGAAGGTGTTGGGTGTATTGATGCAAGTAGCACAGATACAAAGTACTGAAGCATCCAATCGTATAGAAGGAATCATCACAACCGGTGCTAGATTAAGGGCGTTGATGCAGCAAAAAACGACTCCGAGGAATCGTTCTGAGGAAGAGATTGCCGGTTACAGGGATGTACTTGCCTTGATACATGAAAGTTATTCGTACATAGATTTAACACCGAATAATATATTACAGATGCACCGAGATATGTACAGTTACAGTGGATATGGCGGAGTGTGGAAATCTGTGGATAATCAGATAGTGGAAACGAAGCAAAATGGTGAACGTCTCGTTCGCTTTGTACCTGTGCCGGCATTCAGAACCGCAGAAGCCATGGAGGAGCTTTGCACTTGCTACCGCAATGCGCTGTCCGCCGACCGTGCGCATCCTCTCATCCTTCTCGCTATGTTTATCTTAGATTTTCTCTGTATTCATCCGTTTTCCGACGGCAACGGACGGATGAGTCGTTTGCTTACCACACTTTTACTGTACCGCAGTGGGTACGATATAGGACGCTATATCAGTTTGGAGAAGTTGATAGACAAGGCAAAGGTCGGATATTACGAAGCATTGCAAATTTCCTCTGAGGGATGGCATGAAAATAAAAATGATTACGTTCCGTTTGTGAAGTATTTTCTTAGTTTACTCATAAAGGCATACACTGAACTTTCGGATCGAATGACGCTTGTTACCGTTCGAACTCACAGCAAAGCACAAAAAATTAAAGATGTGTTGGATGCATCCCTAAAACCTTTAAGTAAAGCGGAAATAGCAGAAAAATGTCCGGATGTATCGCTCGTTACGATTGAACGTACACTCAAGAGATTGCTGGATAGCAAGGAAATTCTCCGTATCGGCAAAGGACGCTCAACAACGTACGTAAAAAAAGACGTAAGAGAGGAGTAATCGACGCACTCCACAGCACGTGACGGAGTGTATCGTATAATCAAGACATCGACCGGAGACGCCCGGACTGCGATTTAGTGTGGGTCAGAATCGGAGGTTGTCAAGTAAGGGGGAAAGTGGTATAATGCGCTTATGGATTTTATATCGAACACGCATCGTTATGTGCAGGGGATACGCGCGTACAAACCCGGGAAGCCGATAGCTGAAACGGCACGCGAGCTTCGGATGAAACCGGAGGAGATCGTAAAATTGGCGTCCAATGAAAATCCGCTCGGGGCATCACCGGTGGCGATACGGGCGATGAAGCAGGCAGCGGAGCAAGTGCAGCTGTATCCCGATGGTTCAGCGTTTGAATTGCGTACCAAAATAGCGCAGAAGTTCGGCGTAAAGTTTGAGCAGATAGTGGTAGGCAACGGAAGCAGCGAGTTGATAGAATTGCTGTGTCACACGTGTTTGGGTCCCGGGACAGAGTTGATAGCTGCGCGTTACAGCTTCACGATGTACCCGTTGATGTGTCAGTTGTTCGGAGCCGATTTCAGGGAAGTCGACAACAAAGCGGATTGGACACATGATTCGGAAGCCATGCTGCGGGCTATCACCCCGAACACACGTATTGTCTTTATTACCAACCCAACTAACCCGGTAGGAACGATGATACAGCAGGAAGAGCTCGACGCGTTTATGGCGCGAGTCCCCGAGCACGTACTAGTCGCATTTGACGAAGCGTACATCCATTTTGCCGACCCGCAGCCGGACAGCTTACGGTACGTGCAACGCGGACAGAACGCCGTCGTGCTGCGTACGTTTTCCAAGGCATACGGATTGGCGGGAGTGCGTGCCGGTTTTGCCATAACAACGCCCGAGATAGCCGACCTGCTGCACAAAGTACGTTCGCCGTTTAATATAAGCAGTTTAGCGCAGGCGGCAGCACTTGCGGCACTGGATGATGAAGCGCATGTGCGAACAAGCGTGCACTTGGTACGCAGCGAGATGCGGCGGTACGAAGAGGTATTCCGCTCGTGGGGCATTTCGTTTGTTCCCAGCCAAGGCAATTTTGTTCTGGTGAACGTAGGAGACGCCGAGCATGTTTTTCGGGAGTGCCTTTCACGCGGAGTCATCCTGCGTCCCATGACCGGCTATGGTTTACACGAGTATATCCGCATTACGATAGGGACAGCGGAGCAGAATCGGCGTTGTCTGCAAGCCTTGGCAGAGGTACTGAACAAGAGCGTTTGACGCAGCAGAAAAGCAGCCATGAGCGGGCATAGCAAGCGAAATTTACTGTTGACCGTTGCGACGGCGGTCGGGGTAGCACTTTTGACCGTGCTTTGTTGGGTTAATCGGTGTGACGCAGACATTTACGACTTGGCGATCCTGACGGCACCGGAAGAAACGAAACACACAGCACTCGAATTTGACTACAACCTAGGTACACCGTCCCCCTACACCCGACTTGTAGGCGTGGATAGCTTTGACCCCCGCACGCGACTTGCCGGCGACGCACCGGCACACGTACGCATCTTTTCCGGCGGCGGCAGGCTCTATGCAACCCTGCGGCTACCCCCGAAGGGCGATTTCCCGGTGGGGACGGAGGTTGTCGGAAAGGTACAGCAGGCTGAACTTATTTACCGTCGCCGCCCCGATGGTTTACGCCATCCCCTGCGCATTATACTACTCACCTTTGAATTTTATCATACGGGTAATTCTAAACCCATAGCAGTTATATTTCAACAGATTGAACTGGATACACTATCCGGTACGGCAGACTATGTACCCATATTATCACAGAAGCTACCGACTCCGTACGAGGGGGAGGAATTTGTAGACTTTGACACAGAGCACCGCGGTGAGCTACCGGGGAAGATCAACGCGCCACCCGTTCCGGCGGCTATTCTGCGGATGGTATATGCGTTGGCGGCTGTGGAATCGCAGGAGCAAGCGGAGGCGGCAGCCGTGGCCCTACGGGAGTATGCCGAGCAAATTATTTATTATGAAGCGGTACCGGGTGCCGAATGGCCAGACAACTGGGGAGATGACGCCCCGTACGTCCGAAAAGCCGCACAGCTCCTCTCCCCCACACTAGGCTACCTGAAAGAACACGGATACTACAATTCCCGCGAACTCGAGCAATTCATTCACAGTGCCCTCTTTGAGATGATCTTCGGGATTTGAACGGGGGACAGCTTTCGGGTGCGTCCGGATATGGTTCAGTGAGGCAGGAAGTAGCCACGTTGTTTGTCGGAGATAGGCAGATTCGCGAGTTCCAGTACGCGCAACATTTCTTCCCAAAGGCGGCGGCGTTCCCCGCGGTCGGATGTACGAAGGAGGTAGCTCGGGTTGTGTGTAACGATGACCGGAATATCGCAAAATTGCAAATTACTCATTTGTTGGTAAGCGGAGAGCGGGAGGTCTCCTCTGCCAAGGAGACCACGGGCAGCAACCACACCGAGTGCCACAATAACCTTTGGCTGAATATACCGGATTTCAAACTCTAACACCGGGAGAGAAAGACGGATTTCTTCCGCTTCGGGGGGGCGATTATTGGTAGTTTGACGCGGTAGTTTCGGGCGGAATTTGACGAGGTAAGTTATGTACACCTGCTGACGTGACAGCCCCATGGCACGAAGCATTTCATCCAACTTGGTACCGGTATCGCCGCAGAAAGGGTGCCCACCCTGCTCATCCGAGAAATTCGGAGCGTCGCCCACAAAAACGATAGAAGCGTTCGGAGACCCCTCCCCCCAGATCATGGTATCGCGCAGCGTGCCCAGTGAACGCAGGGGGTCCCAACGGAGGAGTAAAGCTTGGGCATTCTGCCAAATTTCAGCACGATTATTGCCGGGAGGACGGAAAAAGACAGGCTGAAGTTCATCCGACTCAGGGGAGGGTGCTTCGGACGAATCTGCTAATTCACTGAGACGCGATGCGTTGCCGGCGGCGGGTTGCTCGGTGTGCTCGGTTTTTCCGGGATGCGAGTCCGTGTTGTGGTTTACCGCCGGGGGGACAGTGTCGTCGCTACGCTTGGCAAGCATCCACTCCCGCAGGATGGCACGCCCATCGTCGTCCAAGGACATACGTTGCAACCCGTATGCTTGTAAACCATACAGGTACGCCTTCAGAAGCGAGCGTAAATCCTTCGCGTCTGCGCTGCTTTGTGGGGGTGACGGCATGCGATAATCCTACCCCGGAAATTCCGATTTGTCAACTTCCCGATTGAAATTCCGGGTACCTGCGCCGGCGTATTACCGCGTAGGGTGTTCCGAGATAGCATTGCAGCGGGACTGTGGTTCGGTTGTGCTTGCATTGTGCGCACGAACGATTATAATAGCGGTGACACGTGAGCAGAACTACAGCCCCCTCGGAATATGACGCCTGAATCTTTCACCCTCTCCCAACTTCCCCACACTTGGATATTGGATGTGGACGGTACAATCTTCGTGCACAACGGACACATACACGGCGGAGATAGCTTGTTACCCGGAGTGAAGGAATTCTTCGCAAGCCTCCCGGAGGATGATTTTGTCGTACTTATTACTTCCCGCAAGAGCAAGTACGCGGCTGAATTGGAAGCGTTCTTGAAGCTAAATGGTTTACGGTACAACCATATTATCTACGGAGCACCTGTGGGTGAACGTATATTGATCAATGACGTTAAGCCGAGCGGACTACGTACCGCCTATGCTGTTTCAAAATTGCGGGATGCCCCGCTGCGTGTGCCGTATCGCATAGATACGGAGATTTAAGCCCCAACCACATCGGGACAGAGGGGAGTCGCGCGGTACTATTCGGTGAAGTACGTGTAGATAGCGCGGAGGGCAGACCAAGTGTCGGAAGCGGCTGTGGCGAAGTCGGCGGCGTAGCCTGATGGGGAAAGGACACCGAAGACGTAGAGGACAACGAGGAGGATGGCGATATTCATCACAGTGACGAGGAGGAGGGAGAAGATGACGCCGTTTTCGAGCATATCGGGTTGTTCACGAGGGATAACGCGGAGGGTCCAGAAGATGTGGAAACTCCACCAGAAACCGAAACCGGCGTAGAACCAAGGTTGCCACTGAGGAAAGGGCGACAGCAGGTTAATAATCCAGAGAACGAGTAACCAACAACACATCCAGAAAGGCACGAAATAAGGCGAGAGAGCGATGAGGAGATTATCCTTATCTGTCTCCACGTAACCACCATCGAGACTTACACGCAGGGAACGCACTTTGCCGAAGCAGAGCAGAGTTGTCAGGGCATGTGTTAGTTCATGACCG
This sequence comes from uncultured Akkermansia sp., assembly GCA_964545935.1. Taxonomy (GTDB): domain Bacteria; phylum Verrucomicrobiota; class Verrucomicrobiia; order Verrucomicrobiales; family Akkermansiaceae; genus Akkermansia. The sequence continues at coordinate 5,379 of CAZJIH010000077.1, forward strand.
ATGACGTAAATATAGACAAGGGAAGGGGTGGCGATGCGGGAGAAAACGAGAGCGAGGAAGGCTCCGGCACCGAGCAGGCTAAACCAGATAGGTTCGCTGAGCCAAAAATTGGCGTGCCCCATGGTTTCGCCGCCGTGGTGGTAAAGATGGAGCAATAGCGCGTAAATCATTAACACAGAGAGCGGTAAGAGCACAGTCCATGCGAGTAGGAGACGCAATACACGCGTCCATCCGTGAATCGGACGTACCGGTGGGTCCGTATCCTGTGCGGCTTGCCGCGTGTCGGGAAAGTGGGCATGCAAGCTATCCGTCCGCGTTCGACGGAATCGCACCGTACCCGGGGAATTGTAGGATTCGCCCGGGCTATCCGAGGGGAGTCGCCGGTCGCCGTGCTCGGAAGACTGCGGAGCGTGACGGTGTGACATCATGAAGCGGAGGAACGGATGTCTTGTAGGATAACGGAGAGGTAGGTACGCCCCTTCCAGAAATTACGTTCGAGGTAGAACACGATGTCCCATGGGGGCTCCGGGAGGGGGAGATCGGCAGCGTTGAAGAAGACAGCTTCTTGTTCGTAAGCGCCTTGGTGTAAAGAGAAACGGAGGTGGTTACCCGATACACGGCGTGGGGCACAGGAGGGGATGACCCTGCGACTCAGGAAGATAGGCTGTGGGTTAGAGCTACCAAAGGGTTCCAGTAGGGAGTAGCTTTCCGTCAATTGAACAGATATTTCATCGAAGGAGACTTCGGCATCGATATCAAGTACAGGGTCAAGGAGTTCCGGAGTAATGAGTCGGCGGACGTGGGCATCAAATGCACGGCGAAAAGCCGGTAATTGCTCCTCGCGTATTTCGAGCCCCGCAGCCATATCGTGTCCTCCCCCGCCGACGATGGTTGATGCACAGGCATGAAGGGCATCGACGAGAGAGATACCCGGTAGCGAGCGACCGGAACCCTTGCCGCATCCGTTTGCATCGAAAGAGATGATAAACGTAGGCTTGTAATAACGCCGCATGAGCACCGAAGCCACAATGCCTACCACACCGGGGTGCCAACCGCGCGAACCCAGTACGATGACGCTGCTTGCCCGGAGATTCGGGTCGTTTTCGATGATGTCTACTGCTTGGCTCCGAATGCGTTCTTCCTCTGCTTGGCGCAGTCGGTTGCACTCATCCAATGCGGCGGCGATGGAACGAGCGTGCGCGGGATCGTGGGTGGTGAGCAGATCGAGGGCATCCTGAGGTGACCCCATGCGTCCGGCGGCGTTCAGCCTCGGACCGATTCGGAAGGATACGTGACTGGCGGAGGCAGGGAGCTTGAAGCCGGCAAGTTCCGCCATGGTGCGTAACCCGATATTTCCGTTTTCCGACCCCAATAATTTGAGTCCTGCACGTGTAAGTAAACGATTTTCCCCTATGAGCGGCACAATATCCGCTATGGTTGCCACAGCTACGATGTCCAGATATCGCCGTAGATCAAAGTCCGGTAATCTACGACGCTTCAGGAGCGCGTGTACTAATTTGAACACTACCCCGGCACTGCATAAATATGTGAATTCGCTTGATACTTCGAGTTTTGCGTTGACAATGGCAACCGCACGCGGACGCCCGTGAGCTCCGGCTTCGTGGTGGTCGATGATGACGGTGTCTATCCCCATGGTTGCCAGCTCATCTACTTCGTCCACGGAAGCTGTACCGCAATCTACGGTAATGAGTAGGTTCGGATGCCGTGCGCATCCTGCCAGCGCGTTCACAATCCCCGAGTGGCTCAAGCCATAGCCCTCGCGTGTTCGTATCGGTATAAAGTGCGTGTGTTCAACCCCGTATGCAGATAAGGTTTCGTGTAACAAGGTGACGGAACCTACGCCGTCGACATCGTAATCGCCGTAAATACAAATATATTCGTGGTTATCAGCGGCGCGAAGGATGCGTTCTACGGCTTCTGTCATTCCTTGCATCCGAAATGGGTCGGAGAGGTCCGCCAATCGCGGTCGTAAAAACCGCTCTGCCTGCTCTTGCCCGCTTATACCACGCTGAGCCATTAGTTTGCGTATTAAGAGGGGGAGCTCCTTATTCAGCTGCTCACCGAAATCCACACTCCCACTCATCGGGCGCAACGCCCAACGGAACTTTGCTTTCATGCCCCCAACTTTACCACAGGTGAGGGAAAAATGCAAGAGGCGAGCCGTAGTCCTGCCGCGTTTCCCATGCCTTCCTGCCGTAGAATCTTCTCCGTTACGACTCGAATTTTATTGCGGATTTTGCATGAACGGATGGGTGTTCCGGCTTGACAGGTCGGGTACCCTCGTGGTATAAAAATAGCATGCGCATCACTCATCATTTTTTACTTTCGGGCAGCCTCGCACTTTTGGTGTCATGCGGCGGCGGAGGAGGGGGCAGTAACGATCCCATGGAGCAGCCGGCTTCCTTTTTGCCGGAGGGGGTCACCGAAGCGACACTCGTGTTTCAAAGCGGGGGAGATGAGTTCCCGAAGAGTATCACGCTTAAGCAAAAAGCGGAGAGTACCGGGGAGAAAAACGCCACTTGGACCGCTACGGTAAGCAGTGAAGAAATGTCGGTTCCCGGAGTGAATGATGGTACGACTCTCATTGTGAAGTTGGTCGGGGAGGTAAAGGTAACGCGTCAGGCGGGACAGCAGGGTTTCTTGCTTGAGTGGAGCGGTAAGGAAAACTATGCCGCCGGGGAAGCCGGATTGGAGGGTTCCGTGGTGCTGAGTTTCTTCAGTGTGGAGGATAATTCCGGAACTCGCCGCGCAAGCGTGTCTGTACCCTCTGTCCGATTGGTGTACAGTGATAATGAGACGGAACTGTATAAAGTACCGAGGCTGGATGGAACAAGCGTCGAAGTAAGTTTTACGCCGGTTCAACAGCCCCAATCTCAACCGACCCAATGAAATTTGACTTGCAGGGAACGTATTTCTAGGGTATGATAAAGGGAACTAGGACACATAGACGTCATGAAGACACTCATTACAAATGCTCATATTATATCGCCGGGGATCGATATACCGGGGGGGAGTGTGTTGTTGGATGGGGCACGCGTTGAAGCGGTACTGCAGCCGGGGGAATCAGTTGAGGCTGACGCAGTGCGGGATGCCGGTGGGAATATGCTGATGCCCGGGTTTATTGACATCCATTCTCACGGGGCGGGCGGATGTGACACCTGCGACACGAAAGTAGAAAGCATCCGCACCATTGCCGACCGTAAAATGAAGGAGGGTGTGACAACGTGGTTGCCGACCACCCTCACTCTCGGTACGAATACCCTTGCGGAGGTGTGTCGATGTGTGGCAGAGTACGCGGCAAGCCCGAACGGAGCTAAGACGCCGGGTGTGCACCTCGAGGGTCCCTACATCAACCCCAAGCAATGCGGGGCTCAAAACCCGGCTTTTGTGAGACCGGCTGATTTTGACGAGTTATTGATGCTCAATGACATCTATCCCGTGTTGAACATCACGCTAGCCCCGGAGATGCCCGGTGCTATTGATTTTATTGCGCGTGCGACGGCTCGGGGGATTACCTGTTCAGCCGGTCACTCTGCGGCATCGCATGCCGATTTCATGAAGGCTAAGGCGGCGGGGTTGCGGCGTCTCACACATTTCTGTAACCAGATGAGCCCTCAACACCACCGGGAAATCGGGCTTGTCGGGTCGGGGATGCTCGACCAAGATGTACGTATTGAAATTATCTGCGACACCATTCACCTCTGCGCCGATATGCTGAATCTCACCTTCACAAACAAACGCATCGAACAAATGATTATGGTGACAGATTCGTTGGCGTGTTCTTGGATGCCGGACGGACCGGGGCAGCTCGGAGGTTTGTCCATCGTCGTTAAGGACGGTGTGGCGCGCTTGGAAAGCGGGAACCTAGCCGGTTCCACTCTGCGTTACGCGAAGGGTCTGCAAAATGTTCATCGAATTACCGGTAAGCCGCTCAGTGAGTTGGTAAAAGCAACTTCGCTCAACCAAGCGGAAAGCTTGGGGCTCTCCGGGTTGGGTAAAATTGCTCCGGGGTACTCGGCTGATCTTGTGCTGTTGGATAAGGATTTCAATACCTTGGCTACTTACATTGACGGCGTTCTGCGCTACGAGGCGTAGGTGCTCCGGTTCTGTCACAATGAATGCCGGTACGATACGTATTTCACCGCTTGCCCGAAAGCTTTGTGCGGCAATGGGGAAGGACGCAGCTGAGTTGCGAGGCAGCGGACCGCGAGGTCGTATCATGGCGGCGGATGTGTTGTCGTGTGCACCCCGCTCGGTAGCGTCCGTGAAGAATGGGGCGCCTTCACACTTGGCAGACCCGGCTGTTTCACCTACCCGTGATCCGAAGGATGGTTATTACGTGTACGATGCGCAGGCGGATATGAGTGCGCTGGCTGCTATCAGTCTGCCGATTGCCGTACAGTGCGAAAAATTGCTTGAAAAGCGTTATTCTCTCTTCGATTATGTTGTGCGTGCCATGGTGAAAGCCTGTCTCAGCTCGGAGGAATGGAAACCACAACGTGTTGATATTTTGCTGTTTGAACAACAGGGGGAACAAACGACTGTGCTGCCGGATGCCGCAGACCTGAGCATCTACCGCATCGCCAAAGAATGTGCCGGGCAGCTGCCTCCTCCGGCTGATTACCGCCCGAATATTGTGATATGTGATGCTCATACCACACGTGCCCAAGTAGCGGAAAAACTTCAGGGTGAAGACCGTCCGACTTTTGCTCTTGTTCTTCGCGGTCATTCGCCGAAGGTCGGTATACGTGCCGGTAATGCAACGCAAAATATGCTCCTACCCTACACCTTTTATGCGGCTGAGCATTCCGTGAGTGCCGAAACCGCCAATCACATCGCCGCAGAATTGTATACTTTGCTCATAACACCTGTCCGTTTGCTCTTGCTCCGAAAATAAAAAAATCCGGTCGGCGATATCGGCGTTATTTCTGATACGCACATCCATCCGACCCATCTCAGGAAAGGTCGTTTGCGGAATCTGCCCATTCCCTCCGTATACCACGTGGTGACATTGCGGTCGGGGGTGTTTTGTCTCGCGTGAGTGTCCTAATTCGGTCGAAAGGTATACCATGTTTTTCCTTCGGACACCAATTTGTCGATAATTCTCTGAATAAGAAATAGTTG